>NZ_JAUXZW010000432.1 GCF_030693805.1 Phenylobacterium sp. | reverse complement strand
CGCAACGTCCCCGGCGCGGGCTCAAGGCGCGGTGTCGGGGGTGGCGGCGGGCGCGGCGACCGCCTGGCGGCGCGCGCTGGCCCTCACCTTCTCGCTCTCGGACTTGAGCTGGCCGCAGGCGGCCAGGATGTCGCGGCCGCGCGGCGTGCGGATCGGCGAGGCGTAGCCGGCTCGGTTCAGCACCGCGGCGAACCGTTCGATCGTCCCCCAGTCTGAACACTCGTAGGTGCTGCCCGGCCAGGGGTTGAACGGGATCAGGTTGATCTTGGCCGGGATGCCGGCCAGCAGCCTGACCAGCGCCTTGGCCTCGGCGAGGCTGTCGTTGATCCCCTTCAGCATCACGTACTCGAAGGTCACGCGGCGGGCGTTCGACAGGCCCGGATAGGCGCGCACGCCGGCGATCAGCTCCGCGATCGGGTATTTTTTGTTCAGTGGCACCAGCACGTCGCGCAACGCGTCGTTGGTGGCGTGCAGCGAGATCGCCAGCATCGCCTGAGTCCGCGCGCCGAGGGCGGCGAGCTCGGGGACGACGCCCGATGTCGACACGGTGATCCGTCGCCGCGATAGCGCGATGCCCTCGTTGTCCGAGATGATGTCGATCGCGTCGGCGACGCCGCCCAGATTGTACAGCGGCTCGCCCATGCCCATGAACACAACGTTGGACAGCCGGCGATCCTCCTTGGGGCTCGGCCATTCGCCCAGGTCGTCGCGGGCCACCTGCACCTGGGCGACGATCTCGGCCGCGGTGAGGTTGCGGACCAGCGCCTGTGTGCCGGTGTGGCAGAAGGTGCAGTTGAGCGTGCAACCGACCTGGCTGGAGACGCAAAGCGCGCCCGCCCGGCCGACGTCGGGGATGTAGACCGTCTCGACCTCGATGCCCGGCGCGGTGCGGATCAGCCACTTGCGCGTGCCGTCACGGCTGACCTGACGCTCCACGACCTCGGGCCGCGCAACCACGAAGCGCTCGGCCAGCGCCGCGCGTGTCTCCTTGGCGATGTCGGTCATCCGGTCGAAGTCGGTGACGCCGTAGTGATGCATCCAGCGCCAGAGCTGGCCGGCGCGCATGCGGGCTTTCTCCGGGGGCACCGCTGCGGAAGACACCAGCGCCGCGGCCAGCGCCGGCCGCGTCAGCCCCGAAAGGTTGGGCCTGGCCTGGGCGGGTTCGCCCGCGGCGGCGCGCGAAAGGTCGAGGGTGACGCCCAAGGGTGAAGGGTCCGCGGGGTTGGAGGAAGCGGCAATATAGGGCCTGGGGCCCGCTGCGCCAAATCGGTCCGCGACGGCCCTGCCCGGCCCTTCCGCCGCCGCACACGCTGGGCTAGCGTCGCGCACTTTTTGCGCATGGGTGTGGTGATCAAGATGAAGGCTCTGCTGAGCAAGTCCCCGGGCGGCCCCGAGACCCTGGAGTTCGAGGACCTGCCGAGTCCGGTGGCGAGCGCGGGCCAGGCTGTGGTCAGCGTCAAGGCATGCGGGGTCAACTTCCCCGACGTGCTGATCATCGAGGACAAGTACCAGACCAAACCGCCCCGCCCGTTCGCGCCGGGCAGCGAGATCTCCGGCGTGGTCAAGCAGGTGGCCGACGGCGTCACCGCGGTGAAGGTCGGCGACCGCGTGCTGGCGGCGACGACCTTCGGCGGCATGGCGGAGGAGGTGGCGGTCAATGCATCGGCGCTGGTGAAAATCCCCGACGCCATGCCATTCGACGTCGCGTCCGCCTTCCTGCTGACCTACGGGACCTCGCATCACGCCCTGAACGAGCGCGGGAAGCTGAGGGCGGGCGAGACGCTGCTGGTGCTGGGCGCGGCGGGCGGCGTCGGGCTCGCAGCGGTGGAGATCGGCAAGGCCATGGGCGCGCGGGTGATCGCGGCCTGCTCCAGCCAGGAGAAGGTGGACTTGGCCAAGGCGCACGGCGCCGACGACGGCGTGGTCTATCCGCGTGGCCCGATCGACCGGGCCGGCCAGAAGGCGCTGTCGGAGCTGTTCAAGTCGGCCTGCGGCGCGGACGGTCCCGACGTGATCTACGACGCGGTGGGCGGGGACTATGCGGAGCCGGCGCTGCGCAGCATCAACTGGGAAGGCCGCTACCTGGTGATCGGTTTCGCGGCGGGCGATATCCCGCGGATCCCGCTGAACCTGCCGCTGCTGAAGGGATGCGACATCGTCGGCGTGTTCTGGGGCGACTGGATGCGCCGCGACCCGAAGGCGTTTTCGGCCAGCGTCCAGAACCTGCTCGGCATGTACGAGCGCGGCGCGCTGAAACCTCACGTCTCGGAGCGCTTCCCCCTGGCCAAAGCCGCTGACGCCATCACCCACCTGGCCAGCCGCAAGGCGATGGGCAAGGTGGTGGTGACCATGGGCGAGCCAGCCTGAGCCGTCAGGTCTCGCGCCGCATCCGGTCCAGCAGGCTGCGCGCCGCCTCGCGGTGGCGCGGCTTGAGGTTGCGCCCGACCACCGCCAGCAGGGCCGCGAACACCGCCGCGTCGTCGGTGAATCCGATGCCGGCGATGAAGTCGGGCACGGCATCGGTGGGCACGACGAAATAGGCCAGCGCCGCCAGCATCATGCCCTTCGCAGCCGGCGGCGTTTCGGCGTCGCGGGCGCAGAACCATACCGACAGCACCTCGCCGGCGAACGGGACGCGCGCGGCGACCTTGCGGAATTTCGGCCAGAAGCCTGTCGCCACGCGCTGTTCGTTCAGGCGGATCACCGCCGGCGTCAGCGCGCGATCGGGCGCGATCGGCCCCGTGGCGTCGAAAGGGTCGCCGTGGACGTCGCGGGATGCGTCGGTGTCAGCGGTCATCGTCCCCAGCCTTGCGCCTATAGGATGGGCGCTGCAAGCGAGGCCGCGCCAAGGCTTGATCGCGCTGACGCGCCGCACGTGCCGTGTCCAGTGCGCGCTTTACCTTCGGCCTGATTGAGGGTTCGTTGGGCGGCGGATGACAACAGGGCTGCGTCGATGATCGGCAGATGGGCTCAGCGGTTCGCCACCGCGATCGAACGCCCGGCCGCGGCCTACGGCCTGGTGGTCGCCGCCGTGGCGGCGGCGGTCGGCGTTCGGCTCCTCGCCGGGCTGTTGATCGCCGATCCCCCGACGTTCATGGCCTTCTTCCCGGCTGTGTTGTTCGCCACCCTGGTCGCCGGCGGCCGAGGCGGCCTGCTGGCCGTGGCGCTGAGCGTGGTCGCAGTGGTCGCCTTCTTCCTTCCGCACATCCCGGCGCACCGACTGTGGGCGACCCAGCATGTGCAGGCGGCGATGTTCGCCGGCACCGGGGTGATCATGGTGGCGATGGCCAGGGCGCTGCGCGCCGGCATCCTGCACGGGGTCACCGCCGAGGAGCGATTTCGGGCGGCGCAGGAACGCGCGCTGGACGCCTTCGTCATCGTCGACCCCGTGCGCATCGGCGGCAGAATCGTCGATTTCGTCTGGAGCTACGCCAACCCAGCCGCCGATCGGATGGCGCCGGCGGGGATCGACGGACTGACCGGCCGGCGCGTGCTGTCGGTGTTCTCCGGCGACGCCGGTCGAATGATATTCGAGCGCTATCTCGACCTTCACGCCAAGGGCGGGCCGGATCTGCTGGAGACGCAGCGGGTGATCGACGGGCAGGAGCGCTGGGTGCGCACCTCCGGCGTGCGGGTGCGCAACAGCCTGGCCGTCACCTTCCGTGACATCACCGAGGAGCGCCAGGCGGCCGAGGCGGTGCAGGCGGCGGAAGCGGAGGCGCGGCGCAGCCGTGACGAGTTCGAGCACATCGCCAACGCTACGCCGGTGATGATCTGGATGAGCGACGCGTCGACCCGTTGCACCTGGGTCAATCAGCGATGGCTGGACTTCAGCGGCCGGGAGATGGCGGCGGAGTTGGGCGTGGGCTGGATGGACCGCCTGCATCCCGATGATAAGGCGACCTGGAGGGCCAACTACGGCGAGTCGATCGCTCACAGCGACCCGTTCCACGCCCAGTACCGGCTGCTGCGTCACGATGGCGAATACCGCTGGATCGAGGGCTTCGCCGCGCCGCGCCTGGACGAACAGGGCGAGCTGATCGGCTACATCTGCAGCGCCGTGGACATCAACGACCGCAAGTCGGCGGAGGAGGCCCTGCATGCCGCCGCGGGCCGGATGCGCGCGTTGATGGAGGCCCTGCCGCAGATGATGTGGGCCAACCGGGCCGACGGCTACTGCGACTACCTGAGCACCCAGTGGCTGGCCTACACCGGCGGCCGCGCAGAGGATCATCTGGGCTTCGGCTGGCTAAACGCGATCCATCCCGAGGACCGCGACGACTGCCGCCGCGCCTGGGAGCAGGCGGTGGCCGGGACGCTGCCGTTCGACGTCGAGTATCGGATCCGCCGGCACGACGGCGTCTGGCGCTGGTTCCAGGGCCGCGCCGCAGCAGTGCGCGACAGCGAAGGACGGGCGACCCGCTGGTTCGGGTCCTCGTCGGACATCACCGAGATCGTCGAGGCCCGACGTGACCTGGAGACCCGCGTCGCCGAGCGCACCCGCGAACTGCAGGAGAGCCTGGAGGAGCGCGAGCGCACGGAAGCGGCCCTCGCCCAGGCCCAGCGGCTCGAGACCGTGGGCAGGCTCACCGGCGGTGTGGCGCATGACTTCAACAACCTGCTGACCGTGGTGATCGGCGGACTCGACATGATGCTGCGCACGCCGAACGACGCGGTGCGGGTCACGCGGCTGGGCGAGGCGGCCCTGGCGGCGGGCCGGCGCGGCGAACGGCTGACGAGGCAACTGCTGGCGTTCTCGCGTCGCCAGGAACTGAAGCTCGACGTCATGGACGTGGGCGCCCTGATCGCCCAGGTCGAGCCGCTGGTGCGCCGTGCCGCCGGCGAGGCCATCGAGCTGAGCGTGCGTACCGATCCCGCGACGGGCGCCAGCCGCCTGGACGGCGCCCAGTTCGAGGCTGCGTTGCTGAATCTGGTGGTGAACGCCGCCGACGCCATCGGCGCGGACGCCGGCCGCATCGAGATCGCCGTCGACAGGACCACGCTTCGCGACGGCGAGGCCGCGGGTGTGGCCGCCGGCGACTATGTCCGGGTCGCGGTGTCGGACAGCGGCGCCGGCATGTCGCCGGAAGTCCTGGAAAGGGTCTTCGAGCCGTTCTTCACCACCAAGGAAGTCGGCAAAGGCACTGGGCTCGGCCTCGCGCAGGTCTATGGCTTCGTCACCCAATGCGGTGGGGCGGTGACGATCGACAGCCAGGTCGGCCAGGGCGCGACGGTGACCTTGTTGCTGCCGGCCGTCGAAGCGCCGCCCAGCGTCATCGCGACGGCCGAGCCTCAGTCATTTTCCGCCGTGAGCACCCAGGGCGCCAAGGTCCTGCTGGTCGAGGACGACGTCGCGGTGCGCGCGATCGCCGAGGGCCTGCTGATCGAACTGGGCTGCGAGGTGCTGGCTGAAGCCGACGCCCCGTCGGCGCTGCGCCGGCTGGCCGAAGGCGGGCGCTTCGACGTGCTGATCTCCGACATCGTCATGCCGGGCGGGATGAGCGGCCTGGATTTGGCGCGCGCCGCACGGCAGGCGCGACCTGAACTGCCGATCCTTTTGACCACCGGCTACGCCGGCGAACACTGGGGGGACGCCGCGGCGGCGGCCGACTGGCCGATTCTGCGCAAACCTTTCCGCGCCGAACAGCTCGGCGCTGCGCTGCGCAAGGTTCTCGACTGGACCTCCGAGCCCGCCTGACCGCCCGTTAGCGGCGGCGCAGGCTGCCCAGCGCCCCGCGGATCAGCTCACGCCCCACCTGGCTGCCGATCGTGCGCAACAGCGACTTGGCGAACGCTTCCGCCATGCCCTGGCGTTGTGAGCGCGGCGCGGCGCGGGCCGCAGGCGCGCGAGCCTCGCGCGTCTGAGCCTGGGCGGGTGCAGCCTCCGCCGCCCGGGCCTGGACCTCGGCCTGGGCCTTGTCCGCCCTCGCGTGGAGCATCTCGTAGGCCGATTCACGGTCCTTCGCCTGGTTGTAGAGCCCGCCCACCGGACTGGCGGCGGTGATGGCCGCGCGCTCAGCGGGCAGCATCGGCCCCAGCCTCGAGGCCGGCGGGCGCACCAGGGTCTTCTGCACCACCGTGGGGGCGCCCTTCTCGTCCAGCACCGAGACCAGCGCCTCGCCGACGCCCAGCCCCTGGATGGTCTCGGCGGTGTCGAACGCCGGATTGGGACGGAACGAGCCCGACGCGGCCTTCAACCCCTTCTGCTCCGCCGGCGTGTAGGCGCGGAGCGCGTGCTGGATACGGTTGCCGAGCTGGCCCAGCACCGTCTCAGGGATGTCGGCCGGGTTCTGGGTGACGAAATAGATGCCGACGCCCTTGGAGCGGATCAGCCGCACCACCTGCTCGACCTTCTCGATCAGCGGCTTGGGCGCGTCGCGGAACAGCAGGTGCGCCTCGTCGAAGAAGAACGCGAGCCTGGGCTTTTCCGGATCGCCGACCTCGGGCAGCTCCTCGAACAGCTCCGACAGCAGCCACAGCAGGAAGGTCGCGTAGAGCCTGGGCGAATTGATCAGCTTGTCGGCCGCCAGCACATTGACGTAGCCGCGCCCGGAAGTGTCGGTGCGCATCAGGTCGCTGAGCGACAGGGCCGGTTCGCCGAACAGGTTGGTCCCGCCCTGGTTCTCCAGCACCAGCAGCTTGCGCTGTATGGTCGCCACCGTGGCCGGCGCGACGCCGCCGTACTTGGCGCCCAGCTCCGCCGAGTGCTCTGAAGCGTAGGTCAGCACCGCCTGCAGGTCCTTCAGGTCGACCAGCAGCAGGCCTTCATCGTCGGCGGCGCGGAACACCACGTTCATCGCCCCCTCCTGCACGTCGTTGAGCTCCAGCATCCGCGAGATCAGCAACGGGCCCATCTCCGACACCGTCGCGCGGATCGGATGGCCCTGTTCGCCGAACAGGTCCCAGAAGATCACCGGCGCCGCGGCGGGTTTGAGCTCCAGCCCCATGGTCGCGGCGCGGGCCAGCATCTTCTCGTTGGGCTGGCCGATCATGCCGATGCCCGATAGGTCGCCCTTCACGTCGGCGGCGAACACCGGGACGCCGGCGTCGGACAGTCCCTGAGCGATCACTTGCAGCGTCACGGTCTTGCCGGTGCCGGTGGCCCCCGCGACCAGGCCATGCCGGTTGGCGCGGTCCAGCCGTAAACACTCGAAATGATCGGAGAAGCCGATCACCACGCCGCCTTCTGGCGTCATCCGTAAAACCTCCGCTGGAACAGCGCCTACGCTATCTGCGGCGGATGGGCTCCGCCAGGGCGGATGGCAAGCCCAAGGATCATGGACGTCGACGATCGCAAGCATTGACCTTGGTCGCGCACAGGGCGAGTCTTCCGACGCATGCGCTCCACCGAATTCTCCGCCGTGTCCCGAGGTTCGTTGGTCCTCCTGGCCGTGATTGCAACGGGCGCCGCCCTGTACTGGCTCAGGGGCATACTGACCCCCCTGGCGCTGGCGGTGTTTCTGGCGGTGATGATCGACGGGTTCGCCCGCGTCCTGCATTCGCGCCTGCCGAAGCTGTCGCGCGTCGCCGCGCTGCCTGTGGCCATCGTGCTGTCGATCGTGCTGTTCGGGTGCACCGCCTGGGTGATCGCCGACAACGCCACCAGCTTCGTCAACCAGCTCATCACCTATTCGCCCAGGCTCAACGGCCTGATCGCCAGGGTCGCGGGCATGGTCGGCATCGACGTTCCGCCCTCGATCGACCAATTGTTCGCGCAGCTCAATCCGACCCGCTACCTGGGCGACGTCGCCCGCGCGCTGCAGGACTTCGCGTCGAACGCCATCTTCATCATGGTCTATCTGGGCTTCATCATCGCCTCGCGGCGGGGCTTCGAGCGCAAGATCGTCGGCCTGTTCCCCCAGCGCGAGCGGCGCCAGGAGGCGGTGGACGCCTTCCTGCGCATCCGCGACGGGGTCGAACAGTATCTGTGGGTCCAGACCGTCACCGGCCTGATGATCGCCATCGCCTCCTGGCTGGCGATGACCGCCATCGGCCTCGACAACGCGATCTTCTGGTCGTTCCTGATCTTCATCGCCTCCTACATCCCGGTGATCGGCGGGCTGGTCGGCATCCTCGCGCCGCCGCTGTTCGCCCTCGTGCAGTTCGAGACCTTCTGGCAGGCCATCGTCCTGCTGGTGGTGCTGCAGACCTCCCAGTTCATCGTCGGCAACGTCGTGCAACCGCGCATGCAGGGCCGCAGCCTGAACATAGATCCGGTGGTGGTGCTGCTGGCGCTGGCGCTGTGGGGCGCGCTGTGGGGGCTGGCCGGCATGTTCCTGTCCACGCCGCTGACGGTGATGCTGATGGTGATCCTGGCGCAGTTCGAGGGCACCCGCTGGCTGGCGGTGCTGCTGTCGGCGGACGGCGATCCCAACCGTCTGCGCGACCGCGTCGTCGGCGCGACCCCGGACCAACCTGATCCGCCGACGCCGCCGACGACGCGCCGTCCACGTAAAAAGAGCGTGATTGAGAGCGCCAAATGATCGCAGAACGCCTATGTGAGGCGAGCTGGAACCTTCAAAAGCCAGCGAACGGCGTCTGTCCCCCAAGCCCGCGGACGCCGCGAGTCCCGCCGACCCCCGACGGCGGAACCATACGCCGCCGGACACTCTCCTCCGGCGGCGTAGTCGCGTCTGGAGCCGTAACGCACGGAGAATGGGTGCGGCGGGCATGAGCCGCGCGCCACGCGCTACGGCCAACGCCGCCCAAACTCTGCGAGACGCGCTGAATACGGCGCTTGGCGACGACGCAGCAGCGGCCGCTTCCTTCGCAGACCAGGCGGCCCGGGACGACTCGCCCGAGGACTTCCCCCACCATGACCCCAAGGCGCTGGCCGCGGACCTGGCGGACTTCTGGCGCTTCGGCGACAAGCGGCGTGGACGCAAACCCTCCCTGCGCGTGCTGCCGGCGAGCGGCGCCAACGGCGCGGCCTTCGATCGCCTGGAGATCGTCCAGGACGACTCACCGTTCCTGGTCCGTAGCGTGATGGGCGAGATCGCCGAGCAGGGCCTGTCGATCCGCGCCCTGTTCCACCCCGTCGTCGAGGTGCGTCGCGACCGCGCCGGCGCCCGCGCGACCAGCGGCGCGATCAAGCGCGAGTCGATGATCCAGGTGGTGCTGGACGCCGTCGGCGGCGACCGCGAGGCGGCGTTGATCGAGGGGGTCCAGGCGACGCTCGCCGATGTCCATGCCGCGGTCGACGACTTCAAGCCGATGCTGGCCCTGGTTGGCGCGACGCTGGCCGAGCTCAAGCAGCGGCCCGGCCCGCACGGCGACGCCGCCGAAGAGGCGGCCTTCCTCGAATGGCTGCAGGCCGACCACTTCGTGTTCCTCGGCGCGCGCACCTACGCCTACCCTCGCGGCAAGGACGGCGCCCTCGCCCCCGAAGAGCCGCTGTACCAGGCCGAAAGCGGCCTCGGAATCCTGCGCGATCCCGAACGCACGGTGCTGAGGCGCACCAACGAGCCGGCGGTGCTGGCCGGGCAAGTCGGCGCGCGCCTGGCGCGCGAGCCCGCGGTGACGGTCGCCAAGTCCAACCTGCGCACCCGCGTGCATCGCCGCGGCCACCTCGATTACGTCAGCGTCAAGCGTTACGACGCCGAGAACCGCCCGATCGGCGAGACCCGGTTCGTCGGCCTGTTCACGGCCGAGGCCTACGACCACTCGGCGATCGAGACTCCGCTGGTGCGCGGCAAGATCGCCCAGGTGTTGCGCCGCTCGGGCGCCGTCCCCGGCAGCCACAACGAGAGCCGCCTGAAGACCATCGTCGAAGGCTATCCTCGCGATGAGCTGTTCCAGATCGGCGAGACCGAGCTGCTGCGCACCGCGCTGGGGGTCCTGCACCTCTACGACCGGCCGCGGGTGAAGTTGTTCGAGCGCCGCGATCCCTTCGACCGTTTCGCCTCGATCCTGCTGTTCGTGCCGCGCGAGCGCTATGATTCGGACCTGCAGCGTACGGCGGGCGAAATCCTCGCCGAGGCTTATGGCGGGCGAGTGTCGGCGGTCTATCCGACCTTCCTCGACGCGCCGCTGGCGCGCATCCACTTCATCATCGGCTTCACCCCGCGCGAGCATGCCAAGCCCGATCTGCGCGCCGTCGAGACCCGCATCGCCGAAGCCGCTCGCACCTGGGGCGACCGTTTCGAGAGCGCCGCACGGGTCAGTTACGCCGATCCGCAGACCCTCGCGGGATTGCTGACCCGCTATGCCGAGGCTTTTCCTGCCGGATACCGCGACCGCTATGTCGCCGCTGAGGCGCTCGAGGACCTCGCGGTGATCGAAAGCCTGACGCCGGACGAGCCGATCCGCGCCCGCGCCGCCCGCGATCCCGGCGATCCGAACACCCGGTTCCGGTTCAAGCTGTACCGGCCAGACGTGCCCGCGCCGCTGTCGGACGTGCTGCCGATCCTCGAGAACATGGGCCTGCGCACGCTGGTCGAGGAAGGCTATCCGATCCGCCCCGCGGACGGTCGCACGGTATGGGTGCACGACTTCCAGATCGAGGACCAGCGCGGCGAGCATCTGGTGTTCTCCGACCTGAAGGCCGCCTTCGAGGACACCGTGGTCGCGGTGTGGAGCGGCCGCACCGAGAACGACGGCTTCAACCGGATGGTGCTGGAGCTGTCGATCCCCTGGCGCGAAGCGGCGCTGATCCGCGCGCTCGCCCGCCACCGCCAGCAAACCGGCCTCGATCCAGGTCACCGTGTGCAGGAACAAGCGCTGTCCGACCACCCCGGCGTCGCCCGCCTGATCCTGGACATGTTCCGCACCAAGTTCGACCCCGCGATCAGCGTCTCCACCGCCGACCGCGTGGCCCAGGCTCGCGCGGTGATGGCCGAGATCACCGAGGCGCTGCAGCTCGTCCAAAGCCTGGACGACGACCGCGTGCTGCGCCGCCTGGCGCTGTTGGTCGACGCTGCGGTGCGCACCAACTTCTACCAGTCGGGTCCCGATGGCGGACCCAAGCCCTACATCAGCTTCAAGGTGGCCAGCCGTCAGGTCGCCGACCTGCCAGCGCCCAAGCCCTACCGCGAGATCTTCGTCTGGGGCGTTGGCGTCGAGGGCGTTCATCTGCGTTTCGGGCCTGTGGCCCGCGGCGGTCTGCGCTGGTCGGACCGGCGCGACGACTTCCGCACCGAGGTGCTGGGGCTGGCCAAGGCCCAGCAGGTGAAGAACGCGGTGATCGTGCCCGTGGGCTCCAAGGGCGGCTTCTATCCCAAGCAACTGCCCCGGGCCGGTGCGCCCGACCAGATCCGCGCCGAGGGCGTGCGCGCCTACACCACCTTCCTGCAGGGCCTGCTGGACATCACCGACAACCTGACGCCTGAAGGCCAGGTGGTGCGCCCGTCCGATGTCATCGCCCACGACGACGACGATCCCTACCTGGTGGTCGCCGCCGACAAGGGCACGGCGAGCTTCTCCGACATCGCCAACGGCGTCGCCGAATCCTATGGCTTCTGGCTGGGCGACGCCTTCGCCTCGGGCGGCTCGGCGGGCTACGACCACAAGGTGATGGCGATCACCGCGCGCGGCGCGTGGGAAGCGGCCAAGCGCCACTTCCGCGAGCTAGGCAAGGATATCCAGGCCGAGCCGTTCTCGGTCATCGGCGTGGGCGACATGTCGGGCGACGTGTTCGGCAACGGCATTCTGTTGTCGCGGCAAATCCAGCTCAAGGTCGCCTTCGACCACCGGCACATCTTCTTCGATCCCACCCCGGACCCCGAAACCTCCTGGCAGGAGCGCAAACGGCTCTTCGACCTGCCCCGGTCATCCTGGGACGACTACGACCGCAAATTGATATCGGCGGGCGGCGGGGTGTTCTCACGTACGCTCAAGGTGATCCCGCTAAGCGAGCAGGTGCAGGCGCTGCTGGGCGTCGAGGCGGCGTCGCTGGGACCGGCGGAGCTGATCTCGGCGATCCTCAAGGCCCAGGCCGAGATGCTCTACCTTGGCGGCATTGGGACGTATGTGAAGGCTCGTTCGGAAACCAATCCGGACGTCGGCGACAAGGCCAACGACGCTGTGCGGGTGAACGGCCGCGACCTGCGCTGCCGGGTGGTCGTCGAGGGTGCGAACCTGGGCTTCACCCAACGCGGCCGCATCGAATTCGCTCTGGCGGGCGGACGGATCGACACCGACGCCATCGACAATTCGGCCGGCGTCGACTGCTCGGACCATGAGGTGAACATCAAGATCGTCACCGGCGCCTTGGAGCGATCAGGCAAGCTGACCCGCAAGCGCCGCGACGCCCTGCTCCGCTCGATGACCGACGAGGTCGCCGACCACGTCCTGGCGCACAACTACGACCAGACCCTGGCGCTGTCGCTGATGCAGCTCGACAGCGTCGTCGAGCTGGACCCGCAGGCGCGCTTCATGGTCGAGCTGGAGACCGCTGGCCGCCTCGACCGAGCGGTGGAGTCCCTCCCCGACGCCATCGAGATCGAAGCGCGGCGCCAGGCCGGAAGCGGCCTGAGCCGCCCGGAACTGGCGGTGATGCTGGCCTACGGAAAGCTGGAGCTGTCGCGCGAACTCGTCGATTCGCCGGCGCCCGACGACGACTACTTCGACCGCATGCTGCTGGACTATTTCCCCAAGCCGCTGCGGCGTTATGACGACACCATCCAGCGCCACCGCCTGCGGCGCGAGATCATCGCCACATCGATCTCCAACGACCTGGTCAACCGCTGCGGTCCGACCTTCGCCAGCCGCCTGCAAGTGGCCGCCGACTGCGACGTCGCCTCCCTTGCAGCCGGCTACGAGGCGGCGCGCGTGGTGCTGGACCTCGAGCGCGTCTGGGCCAGCACCGCCGCGCTGGATGGCAAGGCCGACGCCCACGGGCAGCTCGCGACGTTCCAGACGCTGACGCGGGCGCTGCGCGGCAAGACCTTCTGGCTGGCCAGGCGCGCAGGGCGCGAACGTCTGGGCGCGGCGGCGCTGATCCATCGCTACGGACCAGGCTTGAAGGAGCTGCGCGGCCTGATCGTCGACCTGCTCTCGCCGGTCGAACGCGCGGCCCTCGACGCCCGGGTAGCGGATCTGACCGGCAAGGGCGCCCCCGAACCGCTGGCGCGCCAAGCGGCCAGCCTGCTGCCGCTGACCACCGCCGCCGACCTGGTGGACCTCGCGCAGGCGTCCAGTTGGCCGCTGGCCAATGTGGCGCGACTCTATCACCAGCTCGGCGAAGTCTTCGCCTTCGACCGTCTGCGCTCGGCGGTCGGCGGCCACACCGCCGGGGACCACTTCGAGCGCATCGCCGTGCGCCGCCTGGTCGAGGACCTGCTGGCCGAGCAGACCGAGCTCACCCGCGCGGTGATGACTTTCGCCGGAAGTCCACAGGCTGGCGAAGACGCCAACAGCGCCCGGCACGCGGCGACCTCCTGGTCGGCGCTGCGCCGCGAGGCGGCGGCCTCCGCCACACGCACCATCGAGGAGATCGAGGCGGCGCCCGGCGGCTGGAGCTTCGCCAAGCTGACGATC
>NZ_JAUXZW010000431.1 GCF_030693805.1 Phenylobacterium sp. | reverse complement strand
CTGGTTGGCTTGCGCCACCATCGCGGTACCGGCCTGTTGGAGAATCTGCGCCCGGCTGAGGGCGGCGGTTTCTGCAGCAAAGTCGGCGTCCAGAATGCGGCTGCGCGAGGCGCTCAGGTTCTCGCTGGTGGTGGTCAGGTTGGCTGTCACCGATTCGAAGCGGTTCTGGATGGCGCCAAAGGTGCTGCGCAGTGTGCTGACTTCGGTCAGGGCGGCGTCCACCCGTTGGATCATCGTGTTCGCGTCCGCCACCGTCGTGACCGACGAGCCCAGCAGGGAGCCACTGTCGGCGGCCACCGTGGTGGCGGCAAAACCCAGCGTGCCGGTGGCGTCGGTACCACTCATTGTGATGTCATTGGAGGAGCTCAACTGCAGCGCACCTGCGACCACCGTGGCGTACACCGTGCCCACGTTTTTGTTGATGTCGCTTGCAAGCTCGTTGATGTCTCCGTAGGTTTTGGCTAGGTCAACACCGTTGAGTGTGAAGTCCGACAGCGTGATGCTGCCGCTGGACGTGCCAGCTGTGCCAGAGGCAAAACCAAAGCCCGCGGCGGTGGCGTTCACATCGGCACCGGTGATGTTCACTGCAGCCAGCGAGTCATCCTTGGAGATCGTCAGGGTGCCGCCGTCGTTGGTGACCGTGTAGCCCGCCAGTTGCGATTGGATGTCCGTTGCCATGGCGTCGTACTCGTCCAGCGCTCCGGCGCCGTCCGGGTCCGCGTAGTCGGTGGCGAGGGTCACTTCGGTGCCGTCCACAAAGAAGGATGCGTTGGTTGTTGCCACGGCATCGGTGCCCACAGTGCCTGTTTGGGCGCCAGCTGTCAGACCCAGCTTGGTGTTCACGTTGGTGCCGGTGGCGCCACTGATATTGATCGCAGACGAGCCGATGCCAGTCGACACGCGAGAGATCGTGATTGCACCCCCAGTCACCGAACTCGTGTAACTGCCGCTTCCACCTGTCAGTTGACCGATGATGCTGTTTGCCATGTCGGTGTAGCTGGTATAGACTTGGTCCAGCGTGACGGATTGACCGTCGAAAGTCA
>NZ_JAUXZW010000429.1 GCF_030693805.1 Phenylobacterium sp. | reverse complement strand
GGTGCATTCCGTTTTTGGAGTTCTTTCAACAGCCGGGCATAACGGCTCCTGACTGAAACTTTGGGAATTGAATTGTATTCGTTGATCAGCAAGGTGGCTTCCGGGTTTGCTGAATGAGCCCAGCGCAGTGATTTTTCGACATAATCAGCTATTTCAGAAATCGAATCCTGGACATCCCAATCGTTTTCACTGTCAAAATTTTTAAGTTTATTGTTCCAGCTTCGGACATTCACAGGCTCATTGACCACATCCCAGAGGTTTATTTGTCCTTTAAAGCCAGCCACTGTGTTGATCACCCTTGCCTTTAACAAATCGGTTGCCGCATCAGCATCGTAATCTTTCAGCCATTTGGGCGCTCCCGAATGACAAGCCCAAACCAGCGGATGCCCTTTGGTGGTAATTCCGTTCAATTTGCACCATTCAAGCGTTGAAGTCATTTTGGTCCATTGGGGTTTTCCCTGCTGATTTTCGTAGGCAGACCAGTAAAACGGGAAAACAGCAAGGTTAAACAATTTCTTGAACCGTTCTTTGAAAAGTTCAGGCTGATAGGTGTTTTTGTCGTTCACCAAATCGAAAATGATGCAGCCGAACAGGAAATCGTGGCTTTTCTGAACAAGCTCAACCTTCACATTCTGAATGGGTCTGCCGTCTTTGTCTTTAAATTGAATTTCAGCATTTCCTTTCCTGAATTTTTCAATATTTTCGTCGGCCTTTTTCAGCATTTGCTGTTCAGTTTCACTTTTACTAACCGTTTGTGCAGTAGTTCCGGAGAAATAAAATGTACCCAAGACTGCAAATAGTATTGCAAGTGATTGTTTCTGAAAGGTTTTCATAGTTTGGTTGGTTCGGTTTTGTAATTCGGTTTAGAATATACAGATCAAATTTAGCTATTCGTTCTTATCCAGAATTTCCTGAATTGACGAATTTACTAGTAATTTAGTCATTACGTTGACGATTTTAATAGTTTTCAGGAAATGGAAGCTTTTTAGCTTTCAAAAAAAATTGAATTACCTAAAAATAAGTTTCAGGGTTTGTATTTCTTTAGCTCCTGAAATTTTAGCCAGGTAAACTCCTGCCCGAAGCTGAAGCTGAACAGAAATCAGCGGATCATTCTGAAATAGTTGCG
>NZ_JAUXZW010000418.1 GCF_030693805.1 Phenylobacterium sp. | reverse complement strand
CCGTAGACGTTGAAGAACTTCAGACCCGCCCACTGCGGCGGGGCGTAGTCGCGGGCCGCCTGACGCGCGGCGAAGACGTCGAACAGCGCCTTCGACCAGCCATAGGTGTTGAGCGGGCGAAGGCCGATCAGGGCCTCCAGGTCGTTGTTGTCGACGAAGCCCTGCGCGCCGTCGCCGTAGGTCGCCGCCGAGGAGGCGTAGATCATCCTGCGTTGATGGTCGGTGCACCAGCGGAACAGATCGCGCGACAAGGTGAAATTGGAACGCACGATCTTGTCCGCGTCAGGCTCGGTGGTCGATGACACCGCGGCCATGTGGATCACCACGTCGATGTCGCGCCAGCGCTTGTCCAGCCACTCGAACATGTCCTCCGGCGGCACGAAGTCGCCGATCGGGTGCTTGGCGATGTTGCGCCACTTGCCCAGCTCCGCCTCGCGCAGGCGGTCGCAGACCACCACGTCCAGCGAGCGATCCTGGGCCAGCCGGGCGACGATGTTCGAGCCGATGAAGCCGGCGCCGCCAGTGACGAACGCGATGCGGCGGGTCATGTCTTCTCCTTGGCGCCCATGCGGGCGATCGCAGCCGTGGTGGAATAACCGTCGACGAGGTTGGCCAGCCGCACCTCGCCGCCCCAGGCCTTGACCAGGTCGCCGCCCACCACCTCGTCCTCGGCGTAGTCGGCGCCTTTGATCAACACGTCGGGGCGAGCGGCCTCGATCAGCTTCACCGGCGTCGCATCCTCGAACGGCACGACCAGGTCAACGCTGCCCAGGCCCGCCAGCACCAGGGCGCGGGATTCCAGGTCGTTCACCGGGCGCCCCTCGCCTTTCAGACTGCGCACCGAGGCGTCGGAGTTCAGACCGACGATCAGCCGGTCGCACCAGCCCCGCGCCTGGGCGAGATAGGCCACGTGGCCGCGATGCAGGATGTCGAAGCAGCCGTTGGTGAAGCCCACACGCAGGCCCTTGGCGCGCCAGCGTGCGACCTCGTCGGCCATCCGCTGGGCGGTGGCGATCTTGGCCTCGGCGGGCGCCAAGTGCGCTGAGAGCGCGGCCTCCATCAGTTCTTCCGGCGTGACGGTTGCGGTTCCCGCCTTGCCCACCGCGACCCCTGAGGCGAGCTGAGCGAAAGCGATGGCCTCGACGATCGACGCGTCGGCAGCCAGCGCCAGCCCCAGGGCGGCAAGCGCTGTATCACCCGCCCCGGAGGCGTCGAACACCTCGCGCGCCACAGTCGGGAAGTGCCTGACAGGCTCGCCCCGCAGCGCCAACGAGACGCCCTTGCCGGCCCGGGTGACCACGACGCCGCGTGTCGACCAGAGCTCCAGAGCGCGGGCCAGGGCGATCTCGAGCTCCGCGTCGGTCTCGGTCGGCAGGTCGGTGGCGTAGGCCAACTCCGCGGCGTTCGGCTTGACCAGGTCGATGTCGCCATAGCGGGCGAACGAGCGCGCCTTCGAATCCACCACCACCTTTGCGCCCTGCGCGGCGGCGGCCTCGTGGCAGGCGGCGATCACGGCGTCGGTGACCACGCCCTTGCCGTAGTCCGACAGCAGGATCACGCCGGCGCCCGCCGCGGCGTCGCGGATCGTGCGGATCAGCCGCTGTTCGACGTTTCCGCTCACCGGGCGGCTCTCCTCGAGGTCGACCCGCAGGAGCTGCTGGCCACCGGAGACGAAGCGGGTCTTCAGCGTCGTCGGCCGATCGGGATCGGTGACCAGATAGCCCTCGACGCCGGCTTCCTCGCCGACTAAGCGCGCCGCCTCGTGGCCGTCGGCGTCGCCGCCGACCAACCCCACAAGCGCCACCGAACCACCGAGAGCAGCGACATTGCGCGCCACGTTGCCAGCCGCGCCCAGCATCACCAGCTCACGTCTGCGGGCGAGCACGGCGATCGGCGCCTCGGGCGAGACGCGGCTGACGTCGCCGTAAACGAAGCGGTCCACCATCAGGTCGCCGACGCAGGCGACGCGCCGGCCCGGAACCTGATCCAGGAGGTGCTGCAGGGCGGAGAAATCCATGGCGTTAGCCTGTGCGGCCCAGGGGGCGGTCGGTCAAGCAGCCCGCACGGCCGCATGCACCGCCTTCAAGGTGGTGAGCAGCGCTCGCGCACCATCCAGCGGCAGACAGCTCAGCGCATCGCACAGGGCCTTGTCGGGTTCGGGATGGAACTCCAGGAACACGCCGTCCGCGCCGGAGGCCACGGCGGCCTTGGCGATGATCGGCACCCCATCGCGCCGCCCGCCGGTGGACGCGCCGTTGGAGCGCGGATCGCTGCCCGGCAGTTGCACCGCGTGCGTCGCGTCGATGGTCACCGGCACGCCCAACTGCTGCATCTCCGGGATCGCCAGCATGTCGACCACCAGGTTGTTGTAGCCGAACGAGGCGCCGCGCTCGCACAGGATCAGGATGTCGCGATCCACCGCCTCGCGGATCTTGTCGCGGATGTTGCGGGTGTCCCAGGGCGCCAGGAACTGGCCCTTCTTCACATGCAGCAGTCCGCCGGCCGCGGCTGTCGCCTGGGCGGCGGCGGTCACCAGGTCGGTCTGGCGGCAGAGGAACGCCGGGATCTGCACCAGGTCGGCCAGTGCGGCCACCGGGCGGACCTGATCGATCTCATGCAGGTCGGTGGCGATCGGCACGTCCACGCGGGCCTTGACCTCCGCCAACATCGCCAAGCCCGCGTTCAGCCCCGGTCCGCGATAGCTCTTGATCGAGGAGCGATTGGCCTTGTCGAAACTCGCCTTGAACACGAACGGCAGGTCGAGGTCGGCGCAGACCGCCTTCAGGTGGCGGGCCGTGGACAGCGCGAGGTCGAGGTCCTCGAGCACGTTGAGTCCAGCGATCACCACAAGCGGCTGGCCGTCGCCGATGGCGATGTTCCAGCGGTCCAGCTTCAAGACGGCCATGGGCGTTCCCGGTCTGCGGCGGCTCAGGCCCGCTAAGTGGCGCGCCGCTCAAGCGCCGACAAGCGACAATCCACAACGCCTCTGCAACCGTGGCCGCCGGCCCCCCGTACACCTGTTGCGGGCGCCCGCTCCCACCCTTGATTTGGAAATGCTATGATCTGTCAGAATTGGTGGGGCGTGACTGTACGATGAGTATGGCTCAGGGAACCTCAGTGACCAGCTTGGCGGCGTCCGCACGGGCGTTTCGCATGCTGCCGGAGCTCGCCGGCGCGCCAGCGGCCTTCCGACAGGCGGTGCGGATCATCGCCAGATCCTGGGTCGCCGGCGTTGTGACCTTCGTGCTGCCCTCGGGCCGCGAGCTGCGCATCGAAGGCGCGAGGTCCGGACCCGAAGCCACCCTGATCGTCCGCGATTTCCGCTTCATGCGCCGGGTGTTGACCGGCGGCGACATCGGCTTCGCCGAGGGCTTCATGGCTGAGGAATGGGACACGCCTGACCTCTCCGCCCTGCTGGTGGCGTTCAGCCTGAACTGGGACCGCCTCAGCGGCGTCGTCGAAGGCCACCCGGTGATGCAGGTGCTCAACCGGGTCGGGCGGCTGTTTCGCGCCAACACCCGGCGCGGCGCGCGGCGCAACATCCACGCCCACTACGATCTCGGGAACGCCTTCTATTCGCAATGGCTGGACCCGACGATGACCTATTCGTCGGCGCGCTATGCGCGACCCGGCCAGCCGCTGGAGCAGGCCCAGGCCAACAAGTACCGCACCCTGGCCAAGTCCATGGACCTGCAATCCGACCAGAGCGTGCTGGAGATCGGCTGCGGCTGGGGCGGGTTCGCCGAGTTCGCCGCCCGCGAGGTGGGCGCCAAGGTCACAGCCATCACCATCTCGCGCGAGCAGTATGATTTCGCCCGCCGTCGCATGTTCGAACAGGGCCTGGCGGAGCGCGCGGATATCCAGTTGATCGACTACCGCGACGTCGAGGGCTCGTTTGACCGGGTGGCTTCAATCGAGATGTTCGAGGCGGTGGGCGAGCGCTATTGGCCGGCCTATTTCGACAAGATCCGCCAGGTTTTGGCGCCCGGCGGCCGCGCGGGCCTGCAGATCATCACCATCGCCGACGAACTGTTCGAAGACTACCGGCGCCGCGCCGACTTCATCCAGCGCTATGTGTTCCCCGGCGGCATGCTGCCCAGCGAAGCTCGGCTGCGCCGGGAAACCGACCGCGCGGGCCTCGTCTGGCGCGAGACGCAGGTGTTCGGCCAGCACTACGCCGACACCCTGACGGAATGGTCCACGCGCTTCGAGGCCGCCTGGGGCGAGATCCGCCGCCAGGGGTTCGACGAACGCTTCCACCGCCTGTGGCGCTTCTACCTCAGCTATTGCGAGGCGGGCTTTCGCACGGGGCGCACGAATGTCGTGCAGCTCTGCCTCGCCAAACCCTGAAACCCCTCTGTTCCTGACGCGCGCGGCCGATTAAACAGCGGCCATGACTGTCGCCCAAAGCGTCCTTGACGCCATCGGAAACACCCCGCTGATCCGCCTGCGCCGCGCGAGCGAGGCCACCGGCTGCGAGATCCTCGCCAAGGCCGAGTTCATGAACCCAGGCCAGTCCGTGAAGGACCGCGCGGCCCTGTACATCGTGCGCGACGCCGAGCGACAGGGCTTGCTGAAGCCGGGAGGCCGCATCGTCGAGGGCACCGCCGGCAACACCGGCATCGGGCTGGCGATGGTCGGCAAGGCGCTGGGCTACAACTCCACGATCGTCATCCCGCGCACCCAGTCCCAGGAGAAGAAGGACGCGATCCGCCTCTATGGCGCGGAGCTCGTCGAAGTGGATGCGCTCCCCTACTCCAACCCCGACAACTACGTGCGCTATTCGGGCCGGCTGGCGCAGGAACTTGCGGCCAAGGAGCCGGCGGGCGCGATCTGGGCCAACCAGTTCGACAATGTCGCCAACCGTCAGGCTCACGTGGAGACCACGGGCCCCGAGATCTGGCGTCAGACCGACGGCAAGATCGACGGCTTTATCTGTGCGGTGGGCTCGGGCGGCACACTGGCCGGCGTCGCCGAAGCGCTGCGGGCTGAGAAGCCGGACGTCGCCATCGGCCTCGCCGACCCCCACGGCGCGGCGCTCTACAGCTACTATACAGATGGCGAGCTGAAATCGGAGGGGACCTCGATCAGCGAAGGGATCGGCCAGGGCAGGATCACCGCCAATCTCGAGGGCCTGAAGGTCGACCGCGCATACCGCATCGCCGACGACGAGATGCTGCAGGCGATCTACGACATGGTCGAGCACGAGGGTCTGGTGATGGGCGGTTCGACCGGGATCAACGTCGCCGCCGCGATCCGCATGGCCCGCGACCTGGGGCCCGGGCACACCATCGTGACGATCCTGTGCGACCAGGGCTCTCGCTATCAGAGCAAGATTTACAACCCGTCCTTCCTGGCCGAACGTGGCCTGCCGACCCCGAACTGGCTCTAGTCATGGTGCAAGACCCTGTGGTTTCGGCGGTGTGGCTGGCGGCCGAGTTTGACGAGCCAGACCTGCGGGTCGTCGACGCCACCTGGTTCATGCCCGGCGACGCGCGCGTCGGTCGCGAGGCGTACCGCCAAGGGCACATCCCCGGCGCGGTGTTCTTCGACATCGACGCCATATCGGACCCCGACACCGACCTGCCCCACATGCTGCCCAATCCCCACGCGCTGGCCGAGGCGCTGGGAGACCTGGGCCTGACCCGCGACCACCGGGTGGTGGTCTATGATGGCCAGGGCATCTTCTCGGCCCCCAGGGTCTGGTGGACTCTGCGCATCGCGGGCTTTGAGCGCGTCTATGTGCTCGACGGCGGCCTTAAGGCCTGGGTGGCGCAAGGCGGCGCGGTGGAAGCGGGCGAACCCGCCATATCCCCGGCGCGCGTCGAACCCTCGTTCGACAGCGACCTGGTCCGCAATCTCGATGAGGTCCGCGCCATCGTCGCTGGAAGCGGCTACGAGCAACTGGTCGACGCCCGAGCCGTCCCGCGCTTCCGCGGCGAGGCGCCGGAGCCGCGCGAGGGCCTGCGCTCGGGTCACATGCCCGGGGCCTGCAACGTGCCTTGGCAGACGCTGCTCACGCAGGATGGCCGGATGCGCGACAAGGACGCCCTGCGCGCGGCGTTCGAGGCGGCCGGCGTCGATTTCAAGCGCCCGATCGTCACCACCTGCGGCTCCGGCGTCAGCGCCGCCGTGCTGGCGCTCGCCCTGGCGCGGGTCGGCATGGACCGTGTGCCGGTCTACGACGGCTCGTGGACGGAATGGGGCGGGCTGGTCGACACCCCCGTGGCGACCGGCGGATGAAGGACGAGACCCGCATGATCCGTCTGGGCGCAGCGCCCGAGACGCTGGTCAAGACCGTCGGCCCGCCGATCCAGCGCGGATCGACGGTGCTGATGCCCAACGCCGCGGCGCTGTACGACGACCATCAGGTGACCTACGGCCGTCAGGGACTGGGCGTGCAGGCGACGCTCTGCGACGCGCTGGCCGCCATGGAGGGCGCTAGCGGCGTCACCCTCTATCCCTCCGGCCTCGCGGCGCTCACCGGCGCCATGCTGGCGGTGCTGAAGGCCGGCGACGAGGTGCTGGTCTGCGACACCATCTACAAACCCACCCGCCGGTTCTGCGAGCGTGTGCTCGGCCGCTTCGGCGTCACGGTGCGCTTTTACGATCCTCGCCAGTCGCCGCAGGCGCTGGTCGGCGAGGCCGGCCCCGCCGTGCGGATGATCGTGCTGGAATCGCCAGGTTCGCTGACCTTCGAGATGCAGGACGTGCCGGCCATCGCCGCGCTCGCCCGGGCGCGGGGCATCCTGACGCTGGCCGACAATACCTGGGCGGCCGGCTATCTGTTCAAGCCGCTTGAGCACGGCGTAGACATCAGCGCCCAGGCGCTGACCAAGTACGTCGGCGGCCACTCCGACGTGTTCATGGGCTCGGCCGCGACTCGCGACAAAGGCCTGCTGGACGCGCTGGAGGCCGGCATCATCCATCTGGGCTGGTCGGTGTCGCCCGACGACGCCTACCAGATCCTGCGCGGCCTTCGCACCCTGCCCGTCAGGCTCGCGCGACAGGGCGCCAGCGGCCTCGCGGTGGCCGAGTGGCTGGCGGCCCATCCGCAGGTCGTGCGCCTGCTGCACCCGGCGCTGCCCTGCGACGCCGGGCACGCATTGTGGAGCCGCGACTACGCCGGCGCCTGCGGCCTGTTCGCCATCGCCCTCACGCCTGGGCCTCAAAGTGCGGTGGACGCCTTCCTGGACGCGCTGAAGCTGTTCGGGCTGGGCTTCTCCTGGGGTGGGTTCGAGAGCCTGGCGATCGGCTGCGACCAGCAGCTCCACTGCCGCGACCACCTGCGGGACTACCCCGGCCCCTTGATCCGCCTGCACATCGGACTGGAGGACCCGGGCGACCTGGTCGCCGACCTCGCCCAGGCCCTCGCGGTCTACGCGAGCCACGCCGGCTGATGGACTGGCTGGACGGCTTCATGGCGGCCGAGCGGCTGCCGGAAGCCTTTCGGGCCAGCGTCCAGGCGATCTGCGTTCCGTTCGTCGAACACATCGCCGCCTTGGCCGCTGCGAAGGCCCGTCCTGTGACCGTGGGCCTGTGCGGCAGCCAGGCCAGCGGCAAATCCACCGTCGCCGCCGTCGCCGCACGCTTGCTGGCCCAGCAGGGTCTGCGTTGCGCCGTGCTGTCGCTGGACGACCTGTACCTCACCCGCGAGGCTCGTCAGGCCCTCGCCGCCCAAGTGCATCCCCTGCTCGCCACCCGCGGTCCGCCAGGCACCCACGACGTGACCCTGGGCGAGGCGACGCTGCAATCCTTGCAGACGCCAGGCGAGACCCGCATCCCACGCTTCGACAAGGGCCGCGACACCCGCCGCGCTTCCGCCGAGTGGGAGCCGTTCGACGGCGCCGCCGACGTGATCCTGTTCGAAGGCTGGTGTGTCGGCGCGATTGCGCAGCGCGTGGAGGCGCTCGCAACGCCGATCAACGCTTTGGAGGCGCAGGAAGACGCAGGTGGCGTATGGCGCGGCTACATCAACACGGCGCTGGCCGGCCCCTACCAGGCGCTGTTCGGTAGGCTCGACACCCTGGTCCTGCTGCAGGCGCCGGGGTTCGAGACCGTGCTCGCATGGCGCATCGAGCAGGAGGCGAAGCTGCGCCTGCGCGCGCCAGACGCCCCCGGCGTGATGAGCGACGCCCAGATCGCCCGCTTCATCGCCCATTACGAGCGGATCACCCGCCACATCCTGAACGAGATGCCGGCCCGCGCCGACCTCGTGTTCCGGCTGGATGAGCGCCGCAGCCCCATCCCCTGAGTCGGCGCCGCAAGACTACGATCAGCTCATGCCCCAATAGTTTTGCGCCACCCAGTGGCTGTAGACCTTCCCGCGCCAGGGAAGGTCGCTCTCGAGCGCCGCGTCCCCCTCGACCCAAGGAGCGTTCTCCAGCTTGGTCGCGTCGACCACGTAGCCGCCTAGGCCGGTGTCGTAGCGCAACTCCGACCAGGGTACCGGCGCCAGCCACTGGTTTGCGCCGGACGATCCCTCCTTGGAGACCAAGGCGCTGCGGACGTGACCACTCTGTTTTTCGATCATCAGGTTGCGGATCACGCCGACAGTGCGGCCCTCGGCGCTGTAGACGGTCGCGCCCTCGACGCGATGGGCCGAAATCAGGTCATGCTCGGACGGCTTGGGAGCTTCGGACATCGGGATCCCCACGAAGCACGGCGGTCCCGGCGGGACCGCTCGACATGCCCCTGGGGAACGGGCGGGAAGCGCGGCCGTTCCCGTGCGCCAAGCGCGCGTGCGCGTTTGTGGCTCAGCGCGATGCGTCAGCCGACTCGAACAAGCGGATCTGGTCGGCCTGCGCCTTTTTGAAAGCAGGGCGCTCGGTTGCACGCTTCACGTAGGCCTCAGTCGCGGGCCGATCACCGAACGCGCGCACGTCGGAAACCCGCAGCACATCCGCCATCAGCAGGTCGGCGACGGTGAAACGGCCGGCCGCCAGCCACGTCCGCTCGCTGAAAACTCTTTCCAGGTGCTCGAGGCGCTGTGTCATCCAGCCGGTCAATTTGTTGTCCTGGTCTCCGCTCACTTTCAGGAACCACCACGGTACGCTGACCATCTCGATCGAATTGAGCGCGGCGATCGTCCACTGCAGTGTTTCAGCTTCGCCGGCCGGATCGCGCGGCATCAGCGTCTCACTCTTGCGCGCCAGGTGCAGCAGTCCCGCTCCGCTTTCAAAGATCTCCAGCCCTCCGTCATCCAGGAAAGGGACCTGGCCGAACGGCTGGCGATCGAGATGATTGGTCTCGCGGCCCTCGAACGGGATCGTGCGGACCTCATAGCCGAGACCCGCTTCCTCGCACGCCCATCTCAGCCTGAGATCGCGCACGAAGCCGCGTGGGCCTTCCGGCACCCAGTCGTAGGTCCAGATGATCAGTCCGCTCATCGCAGCGCGCCTCCTGTATCGCTCCACCGAACCATGCGATGGCCACGCCTTGGCAGCCTCGGTCAACGTCCGAGACGGGTCGAAAGTCGATCTCAGCGTCGCGCTTCGATCAGCTGGGCTTTCGCGCGGGTCAGACCCGCCGATCGGCCGCTTTCCAGCAAGGTCTTCAGGTCGCAGAGCACGATGCAGAAGCCCTCGGTCGCATCGAGGGCTGCTTCCATCTGCGCGTTCTGGTCGCCTGGAAAGCCTTCGTTGATCACGGTGATCGCGGTTCCGCCGTCAAACGGGGCGAGATCGATCTGCACCGTTCCATCCGACCACCGCCAGGCGATGTGTTCATCGACAACGAGGCGGGTCGCTACCGGTCTGGCCGTCGCGCCGTCCACCATGAATCGCCATTCTACGGGCTCGCCGACGCTCAACGGAGCAGACGCCGACGAAAGCCAGAACTTCGCCAGCACCGCCGGGTCGATGAAGGCCCCAAACACCGCCTGCGCCGGCGCCTTGATCAGCATTGTCACCCGCGCCCTGGGTCGCTCGTCGTGCGCCATGACCTGATCCCTCTCCCAGGAAGCCAACGCCCATCGTCGTCACGGCGCGAACGTAAGGGACCCCTGACGCGCAGGGCAACAGGCCTTTCGGACAGTCTCATCGCATCGCGCCGACCACCGACCTGCCATGTTGGTGACAATGCGCCGTAGCCGATCATGGCGCGCCCGGCAGGGCTCGAACCTGCAACCGCCCGCTTAGAAGGCGGGTGCTCTATCCAGTTGAGCTACGGGCGCTCGGAGACATCCGCCCGGTAGGGCTTCGGGCGTGGGCGTGCAAGCGAACAATCGCCGCGCCCGGCTAGAGACTCGCCAGAAATACACCTCAGGATCGCTAGTGGGTCCAGGGCACCTTGCGGCCGAAGGCGAAGTTGTCGGAGTAGGTCTTGATGATCCGCTTGGGCGTCTTGGCCTGGGCGATCTGGAAGGCGAGCCCGTGGGCCTGGGCGTAGCGGACGGCCTCGTCCTGGGTGTCGAACGCGAGCTGCACCTGGCCGTTCATGTCGGTGCTTTCGGTCCAGCCCATCAGCGGGTCGGATCGACGCGCCCGCGCCGGCTCAAATTCCAGCACCCAGTCCTTGGTCTTGGCCTTGCCGGACTGCATGGCGGTCTTGGACGGGCGATAGATGCGCGCGAGCATGAGCAGTCCCTTGGGTCGTTCCACTACCGGCGCCGTGGTCGGGGCGAGAGGATTCGAACCTCCGACCCTCTGGTCCCAAACCAGATGCGCTACCAGGCTGCGCTACGCCCCGACTGGCCGGGCGCCGGCAAGCTGCGTTGCCTATAAGCGTTTTGCCTCCACGGCAAACGCTACGGCGTCACAGCGTCGTCCAAAGGGCGGCGACGCATCATCTTGAACAGCCCGGTGGCGCGGGCCACGTGGCGGTCGCCGCACCAGGCGTCGCCCTCGGCGAACACCACGTCGCGGGTCTCGCGCGTCACCCGCCCCTCGCCGATCACCCAGTGGTCGGGACGCGCGGCGTCCAGATAATCGACGCTGAGATGCACAGTCACGCCGGCGCGAAGGGTGACCTTCTGCACCGCCTGGGCCAGCACCGTGTCCATGAACGCCGACAACATGCCGCCGTGCACCAGCCCCATGGTGTTGGCGTGTCTCTGAAGCGCGAAGAACGCCTGCCTCGGCGCGGCCGGATTATCGAGGTTCTGGAACATTGGGCCATTGTGCAGCATGAACGGCCCCCGGTTCGGAGCCTCCAGGAAGCCCACCGGCGGCTCGGGCCGCTGATCCTCGCCGTCGCTCACTTCGGGAAGATCCGGTGCATCACCTGGTCGCCCGGCAGCACGCCGAGTTGGGCCGCGCGTCCGCCGGGGATTTCCAGCACGCCCAGGACCACGCCGCCGGCCGGCAAGGGCGTGCGGTCGAGCGGGCGCGCGTTTCTCTGGATCGACAGCACCCGGCCGTCGGCGCGAATGAACACCATATCGAGCGAAATCAGCGTGTTCTCCATCCAGAACGCCACCGGTTGCGGCGTCTTGAAGTCGAAAAGCATGCCGCGGTCGGCCGCCATGGCGGTGCGGCACATCATGCCGCGCTCCCGTTCTCGCGGGCTGTCCGCCACCTCGACCATCAGCCTGGCGCGTCCCTGTCCGGTGACGATCTCGAGCGGCTCCAGCTTGCCGAGCTGGGGCTGGGGAACGCAGGCCGGAGACTTGGCCGAGGTCGGCGTGGCGCAGGCGCCGAGCGCCAGCGCCAGGGCGGCGCAGACGATCGAGAGGGAGCGACGGAGGGCTAAGCGCATCATGACCCTGCCTAGCGCCTGGAGCGCCCATCGCGCAACCTAAGCGCCCCCTCCGACCTCGCCTGTGGCGAGGCCACCTCC
>NZ_JAUXZW010000417.1 GCF_030693805.1 Phenylobacterium sp. | reverse complement strand
CCGCGGGCGGGGCCTTGCTGGCGCTGAGCGCCGCAGCGGCCGCGCCGTCCGAGGCCGCGACGACAGCCGAACGCCTGGTATGGCTGCTGGCGCCGCTGGCGGTGGCGTTCCTACTGGGCCTGCTGCTGATGATGCAGAGCCTTAAAGTCGAGCAGGCTCAGCGCGCCTACGCCGACAGCGAGCAGCGCTTCCGCCTGGCGGTGGAGGCGGCGCGCTGCGGCATTTGGGAATGGGACCTGGCCGCCGACCGCATGTTCATGTCAGACGTCACCGGCGCGATCTTTGGCTGGGGCGGCGGCGGGGTGGTCGAAGGCGCGCAGGTGCTGGAACGGGTCGCCGCCGACCACCGTTCGCGGCTCAAGGACGCCCTGGCCAGCGCCGCCAACTACGGCGCGTTCGACGTCTCCTTGCGCATCCCCAACCCCGAGGGCGGGCGCGCCACCTGGATCGACGCGCGCGGCCAGGCCTTCGGCCGTCGCCCCGGCGGCGGCTACGCCCAGATCATCGGTGTGGCGCTGGACGTCACCGAAGAACGCTACGCCCAGGCCCGCGCCCAGGCCGCCGAGAACCGCCTGCGCGACGCCATCGAGAGCGTGTCGGAGGCCTTCGTGCTGTGGGACCGCCGCGGCGCGCTGCTGATGTGCAACCAGAACTACCGCAACATGTTCGGCCTGGACGCCGCCATGCTGCGCCCCGGCGTCGCTCGCCAGAAGATCAACGCCATCGCCAACCTGGCCATCAAGCGCCAGATCCCGGCGTCGTCGGGCAAAGGCGAGCGCGAGGCCGAACTCACCGATGGCCGGTGGATCCAGATCTCCGAGCGGCGGACCGCCGACGGCGGGCTGGTGATGACCGCCGCCGACGTGACCACCATCAAGGTCCAGGAGGAGGCCCGCAGGCTGAACGAGGAGCAGCTGCAGCAGGCCGTGGTCGGGCTGGAGCACAGCCAGGAGCAGCTCTCCGAACTCGCCCGCAAGTACGAGGCCGAAAAGATCCGCGCCGAGACCGCCAACCGCGCGAAAAGCGAGTTCCTGGCCAACATGAGCCATGAGCTGCGCACCCCGCTGAACGCGGTGAACGGCTTCTCCGAGATCATGGTCGCGGAGATGTACGGCCCGATGGGCGACGCCCGGTACAAGGAATACGCCCAGGACATCCTGAACTCCGGCCAACACCTGTTGGCGCTGATCAACGACATCCTCGACATGTCGAAGATCGAGGCCGGCAAGATGAGCCTGAAGTTCGAGCCCCTGGCGCTGGAAGAGGTGGCCGAGGACGCCATCCGACTGGTCCGCAACCGCGCTGAATCGGCCGGCCTGACACTGGAGATGGAGCTGGCCTATCTACCCGAGGTCGAGGCTGACTACCGGGCGCTGAAGCAGGTGCTGCTCAACCTGTTGTCCAACGCCATCAAGTTCACGCCGCGTAGCGGGGTCATCCGCATCCATGCCGCGACGTCACGCGACTCCTTCGGCGAACGCGTGCGGGTCAGCGTCAGCGACACCGGCATCGGCATCGCCGCGGAGGACCTTGCACGGCTGGCGAAGCCGTTCGAGCAGATCGAGAACCAGCATTCGAAGACCCAGCAGGGCACGGGCCTGGGCCTCGCGCTGACCAAGTCGCTGGTGGAGATGCACGGCGGCGTGCTGGACATCAGCAGCGCCCCAGGGGAGGGCACCACCGTCAGCTTTGTCCTGCCGGTTCGCCAGGGGCGCGAAGGCCTGGCGGTGGCGGGCAGCGCGGCCGCCTGACTTCAAACCACAGACCATGCTCGAGCTTGCCCAAGCGCGCTGCCTTTCAGTGCTGACGCCCTCGCTGCAAGTGAGCGTCAGACCGGGCTTATGACGCCACCAGCGCGTCATAGGCCCGCCGGGCGTCCTTGCGCGCCTTGGTGAGCGCCGCCTTCAGGCCGCGAAAGTCACGTACGCCGCCGGCCCGCGCCAGCAGGGCGCGGAACGCCTTGGGCTCGGCGTCGGGATCGGGGTCGTCGCCTAGGGCGACCTTGAGCAGTTGCGTCAGGTCCTGTTGCAGCTTCCACGCCCGTTCCAGCACTGCCAACGGTGCGGCGGGCGCGAGGCCGAGCTCCCGCAACGCCGCCAGCGCCTCGGCGGTGTTGGGCTTCAGCGGTCCTCTATCGGCAGCGTGGACGAGCTGCAGGTACTGGGCGGCGAACTCCACGTCGACCAGGCCGCCAGGCGACAGCTTCAGGTCCCACGGTCCCTTGGGCGGGCGTTCCTCTTCCAGCAGCTTGCGCATGTCGCGTACGTCGGCTGCCGTGCGCGCCCGGTCGCGTGGACGGCGCAGTACGGCCTCGATGGCGGCCTGAGCCTCGGCGGCGAAGGCCT
>NZ_JAUXZW010000411.1 GCF_030693805.1 Phenylobacterium sp. | reverse complement strand
ATGTAGCCAAAGGACGCGGGCGGAACAGGTTCTTCAGCTACGAGATGCGGTTGGACACGCTGCAGAAATGAGCTCCGAGGTCAGCTCGACGCCACGGTGGCATGAAGCGGAAACTCATTGTCGCGAAATGTCAAATCAATTGGCTTCAAGTTTTTTACATTCCGGTTCAGGCAACCGGTCCATACGAGAGGGAACAGCGATGGTCACCTTAAAGAAGAACGGACAGCCAACAGACCGCGAAGCGGAACAGGGCTGGGAAGACGGGCTGTGGTTGGACCCGAAATGGAGCGAGCAGATGCTGGCGCTGGTGGAGGGGGCGTCTGAGCCGACCGGTATTGACCCCAAGTGGATGGCGTTGGTGGCATTGGCGGTGGACGCAGCGCCTCAAAGCCTGTACCCCCAGGGCATGCGCCGCCACATGCGCCGCGCCCTGGCGCTGGGGGCCACGCGGCAGGAGATTGCTGCGGTGCTGCGCTATGTGAGTGTGTCGGGCCAGCACAGCATCAAGTTGGGGGCCAGCATCCTCAAGGAAGAGCTGGCGATGGGGGCATGTTTTGAACGTTCCCCCCGTGCGAAGAAAGCAGCAAATCGTGAAGTTAATCAAGCGTAGGAGATAGAAATTGAACAATATCAAGATGTCGGTTCGGCTGGTGATGGCCTTCGTGCTGGTGGCCCTGCTCGGTGCAGGCGTCAGCCTGTTCGCTATCAGGAACATGTCTGCCCTGGATGACACCGACACGACGCTCTACGAGCAAGAAATCGTGGGGCTGTCGCTCGCCAAAGAGGCAAACGTGCAGCGTTATGCCTGGGCGGTGGGGCTGCGCGACGCCATGCTCGCGACCACCCCGGAAGCCCGTGCCGCGGCCATCAAACGCATGAACGATTGGCGTGCCTGGAGCCATGAACTGAGCGCTTTGGCCAGAGAAAAAGCGCAAGATGACCCACAGCTCCAGGCAGCCTTCAAGAAGCTGGATGAGCTTTGGAAGGCCGATCAGCAGGCCAGCGAGGGCCTGATGAAGCTGCTGGCCGAGGCGCCCCTGCAGGCCGCTCACCGATGCTGGCCTACCTGCGCGATCAGGTGGTGCAGCCCAGGCTACCTCAGATAGGTTTTCACCAGCTCGCGCCAGAACGCCGCACCCGGCGCGATGTTGTCGTCGTTGAAGTCGTAGCCCGGGTTGTGCACCATGCAT
>NZ_JAUXZW010000410.1 GCF_030693805.1 Phenylobacterium sp. | reverse complement strand
CGCAAGGCCTGTGGCGAGCGCGGCGCGGCGGGCGCGGGGTCTATGCATGAATTGAGCCGTCACAGGATTGGGTCGGGGGCTTTCAGGAGAGGAGGCCGCCGAGAAATTTGAACACACGCAGTTGCTGCAGATCGTTCCAGGTCGCGAACAACATTAATCCGAGCAGCAGCGCAAGGCCCACGCGATACCCTGCCGCCTGAACCTTGGCTGCAAGAGGGCGCCGCGTGATCGCCTCGTAGGCGTAGAAAAGCAGATGCCCGCCGTCGAGCACCGGAACGGGCAACAGATTCATAAATCCGATGCCCACCGAGAGCACGGCGGTCAGGCCAAGCAAGGCCACCAGACTGCCTAGCACCATGGCGAACGGCGTCGTTCCCCCTTCCGCGCCAGCTTGTGCGACCTGGCCCGAGGCCTGGGCGATTCGCAATGGCCCGCCCAACTGTTCGGCGGTCTCCCTGCCGGTGACCAGGCGTCCAAGATAGTAGACGGTCGACTCGAGCACGTCCCAGGTCCGGGCCACGCCGCCGCCTAGGGCCTCGATCGGGTTGTAGCGCTTGACCACCCGGTCTCCGGGCCGCTCCAGGCCCCGTAGGCCGAGGGCGCCGATCTTCTGTTCGCCGCCGATCCTGGCCACGATGGTCTTGCGTTCGGGCGTCGCGTGCAGGGTCACCTCGCGGCCGCCGCGCTCGACCACGAAGGTCATGGGCACGTTGGCGCGCATCGCCACCATCTGCTGCAGCTCGAGGAAGGATTTGATCTTCCGGCCATCGGCCTGGACGACCATGTCGCCACGCGAGAACCCTGCCCGCTCCGCGGCGCTGCCTGGGATCACCCCGTCGACGCGCGCCGGCAGGATGGTCTCGCCGACCGCCATCAGCAGGAAGGCGAACAGGACGATCGACAGCCCGAAGTTGGCGAACGGTCCCCCCGCCACGACGACCGCTCGCTGCCAAAGCGGCCGGAAGTGGAAATAGCGGCCGACGGCTTCCACACCCTCGCGCCGCTCGATCTCGCCGCGCATGGCCGCAAGGTCGGCCTGGTCCGGCACGCTGGCGGCGTTCTCATCGCCGGCGAAGCGTACATAACCGCCCAGCGGCAGCCAGCCGATCCGCCACTCGACGCCAGCCTTGTCCTTCCAGGTGGCGATCGCCCGCCCAAAACCGATCGAGAAACGGTCGACGGCGATGCCCAGGCTGCGCGCGGCCAGGAAGTGGCCGAATTCGTGGATGGTCACCACCAGGCCCAGCACCAGCAGGAATGGGCCGATGTAGCTCAGGGCGGATCCGATGAAATCAATCATGGGGTCGAGGGTGCTCCACGCCGATCAATGCGCCCGGCGTCGCAGATCGACAACTTCGGCGGCCACACGCCTGGCCACCGCGTCGGTTTCGCGCGCGCCGTCCAGGGCGTCGTTGGCCTGGCTGGCGAGGCCCTGGGCCTCGACGCGTTCCAGCGTATCTGCGACTGCGCCGGCGATATCCAGGAAGCCGATGCGGCTGTCCAGGAAGGCGGCGACGGCGATCTCGTTGGCGGCGTTCATCACGGCGGGCGCGGCTCCTCCGGCTGAGAGAGCGTCTTTCGCGATCTTCAAGGCAGGAAAGCGGCCAAGGTCCGGTTCTTCGAACGTCAGCGTCCCGATCTTGGCCAGGTCCAGCTTCGGCGCCGGCCACGAAAGCCGGTCCGGCCAGGCATAGGCGCAAGCGATCGGGGTGCGCATATCGGGCGCGCCGAGTTGGGCCAGCGTCGAGCCGTCGTCGTATTCCACGAGGCTGTGAACGATCGATTCCGGATGTACGAGCACGCCGATCTGGTCCGGCCGCATGGAGAACAGATAGGCCGCTTCGATGATCTCCAGCCCCTTGTTCATCATGGTCGCGGAATCCACAGAGATCTTGCGGCCCATGTTCCACTTCGGATGCGCCACCGCCTGATCGGGCGAGGCCTGCGCCATCTGCGCTTCGCTCCAGCCGCGGAACGGTCCGCCAGAGGCGGTGAGGATCAGTTGCGCCACGTGATGGATGTTCATCGGGTCCAGCACCTGGAAGATCGCTGAGTGCTCTGAATCCACCGGAATCACCGCCCCGCCGGCGAGCTTGGCGGTGCGCAGCAGCGAGGGACCAGCGCAGACCAGGCTTTCCTTGTTGGCGAGCGCGATCACCGCCCCCGCCTTCGCCGCCGCCAATGTCGGCGCCAAGCCGGCAAATCCGACGATCGCCGACATCACCCATTGGGCTTCGGCCGCGGCCGCCTCGGCGAGCGCGCCTGCCCCGCCTGACGCGGCCACGCCCGAGCCAGCCAGTCTTTCGCGCAGTTCCGGCAACAACGTCTCGTCGCGGATCACCGCCATCTTCGGCCGCCAGCGCAACGCCTGCTGGGCTAGGATCTCGACATTGCGCCCGGCGGCCAGGGCCACCACCTCGACCTCCGCGCCGGACTTGTCGAACAGGTCGAGGGTCGAGACGCCCACTGAGCCCGTCGACCCGAGGACGCTGACACGCCGAGGCAGGGTCAATGTCCCCATCCCAGGTGATTGACCAGCCGCGCCGCGGAGATCACCGCGACGGCGAACATCAGGCCGTCGACCCGGTCCATCAACCCGCCGTGACCGGGGATCAGATCGCCGCTGTCCTTCACGCCGAACCGGCGCTTGAGCATCGATTCCCACAGGTCGCCGGCCATGGTGGCGAGCCCCCCGGCCAGGCCGATGGCCGCAGCGGCCGCGAGGTTGAGCCGGAACAGCGGCAGGGACGCCATCAGCGCGCCGACCAAGGCGCCCGCCAGCAGCCCGCCGATGAAGCCCGACCAAGTCTTGTTGGGAGAGAAGCGGACCCATAGCTTGGGACCCTTCAGCGCGCTGCCTACCGCAAACGCCGCGATGTCGGCCGACCAGGTGATCGCCAGCAGCATCATGGTCCACCATTCGCCTTGCGGCGTAGCCCGCAGCCACACCAGGCAAAGGCAGGGTATGCCGATATAGATCACGCCGTAAGCCGCATCGAACGGCCGCTCGGCGACGCCGCGCGCGATCAGCGCCGCGGCCAGCGCCCCCAGTGAGGCGACGCCCCAGGCCAGTTGATGCTCGCCGGTGTACGCCACGAAGACGCCGCCCAGCACCGCCGCGGTGACCGCCGCCGAAACCCGTATCGGCGCGCGTGGCGCACTCATGCTGGCCCATTCGATGGCCAACAGCGCCACCGCCACCGAGAGCAGCAGCAGGAAAAGCCAGGAGCCGGTCCAGACAGCCAGCAGCACCGCCGGGATCAGGACCACGGTGGACACAAGCCGGATCCCGAAATTGGACCAGTCGAAGCGCCTAGCCTGCGGCAAGTACGTCATCGGCGACGGTCCCGCCGTATCGCCGCTCGCGCTTGGTGAACTCCGCGATCGCGGCCTTCAGGTGCTCAAGCCCGTAGTCGGGCCACAGCACGTCCTGGAAGACAAACTCGGCATAGGCGGACTCCCAGAGCAGGAAGTTGGACAGCCTCTGCTCGCCGCTGGTGCGGATCACCAGGTCTGGAGGCGGCAGGCCGCCCGTCGACAACCGGGCCTCGAACGCCTTGTCGTCCAGCGCTTCGGGATCGAGGCGGCCTTCGCGCGCCGCCTCCATCAATTGGCGCGCGGCCTGGACGATGTCGGCCCGCGCGCCATAGTTGAACGCCACCTGCAGATGGAAGCCGTCGTTGTGCGCGGTGCGCGCCTCGGCCCGCTCGACGATCTCGGCGATGTCCGGCGCCAGGCCCTCGCGTCGGCCCAGGATGCGCACCCGCACACCCTCACGCACCAAGTTGTCCAGATCGCTGTTCACATAGGCCTTCAGCAGCCGCATGACCTCGGAAACCTCGCCCGGCGGACGACCCCAGTTCTCGGTGGAGAAGGCGTATAGCGTCAGCCAGCCGACGCCCAATGTCGGCGCCGCCTCGACTGTGCGGCGGATCGCTTCGACGCCGCGCGGATGGCCCAGCGTGCGCGGCAGCCCGCGCCGCTTGGCCCACCGACCGTTGCCGTCCATGACGATGGCGACGTGCAGGCGCGGTGCTCCGGGCGTGGGTCCGCCTTCCTGCGACTGTGACTTGGCGACGGCCATCGGGGGCGCCTTCAGGACTGGAGCGACGGGCGCTGGGATCGCCACACCTAGACGTGCATGATCTCTTGTTCTTTGACTTTCAAGGCTTCGTCCACCCGTTTGACCGCCTCGTCGGTGTGCTTCTGCACCTCCGACTCCATGCGCTTTTGTTCATCCTGGGTGATGACGCTGTCCTTCTCGGCCTTTTTCAGGTCGTCCATGGCGTCGCGACGCACGTTGCGCACGGCGATCCGCTGCTGCTCGGCGTACTTGCTGGCCATCTTGGCGATGTCCTTGCGGCGCTCCTCGGTGAGCGCCGGGATCGGAATGCGCAGGTTTTGGCCTTCCACGACCGGATTGAGGCCAAGGCCGGAATTGCGGATCGCCTTCTCCACGGAGACCACGAGGGCCTTGTCCCAGACGCTGACGTTGATCGAGCGCGGCTCAGGAACGCTGACCGCGCCGACCTGGTTCAGCGGCATCTGCGAGCCGTAGGCGTCGACGGTGATCTGATCGAGCAGGTTGGACGAGGCGCGGCCGGTGCGCAGGCTCGCGAACTCCTCCTTCAAGGCCGCGACGGCCTTTTCCATGCGGTCCTTGTATTTCGAAAGCACCGGCTTCTCAGCGGTGGCCATGGGCGCTTCTCCATTCTCAAGCTCAGGGCGCGTCAGGCGATGGTCGTATAGACGCCCTCGCCTTGCAGCACCTTCAGGAAGTTACCGCGTTCGCGGATCGAGAACACTACGATGGGAATCTGATTGTCGCGCATCAGGCTGATCGCGGAGGCGTCCATTACCCGCAGGTCCTTGGCCAGCACCTCCTGATAGCTCAGGGAGTCATAGCGCTTGGCGTGCGCATCCTTCTTGGGGTCGGCGGTGTAGACGCCGTCGACGCTGGTGCCCTTGAACAGCGCGTCGCAACCCATCTCCGCAGCGCGCAGGGCCGCCGGCGTGTCCGTGGTGAAAAACGGCGCACCCAGGCCAGCGGCGATGATCACCACGCGGCCCTTCTCCAGGTGGCGCAGGGCGCGGCGGCGGATATAGGGCTCGCAGACCGCTTCCATGGGGATCGCCGACTGCACCCGCGTGTAGACGCCGATCTTCTCCAACGCGCCCTGCAGGGCCAGGGCGTTCATCACGGTGGCCAGCATGCCCATGTAGTCGGCGCTTGCCCGCTCCATGCCCCGCCCGGCCAGCGACACGCCGCGGAATATGTTGCCGCCGCCCGTCACCAGGCACAGCTCCGCGCCGTGGCGCACCACCTCGGCGATGTCCTCGGCGACCGCTTCCAGCGTCTTGGGATCGATGCCGAACGGCGCGTCCCCCATCAGGAACTCGCCGGAGACCTTCAAGAGGATCTTCTTGTAACGGAGGGGGGCGGTCGACATAGGCGCGGCTTCTTCTTTCGAATCTGTCCGGGCAATCTAGCCCACCGCGCGGCGCCCGAAAGTGGGCGCTGACGCCTCCACCCCAGCGCGCACACGATAACCGCGGACGCGCGCTGTCACGCCCATCCGCGGATTCGTTGGTCCAGGTCAGTCCTGGCTGGTCAGTTGCGCGACTTCGGCGGCGAAGTCGTCGGTCTTCTTCTCGACGCCTTCGCCCAGGACGAAGCGCACGAAGCCCTTCATCGCCAGCGGCGCGCCCGTCGACTTCGACGTCTCGGCGATGAGTTGCTCGATCGTCTGATCAGGGTTCATCACGAAGGGCTGCTTCAGCAGCACGACCTCTTCCTGCCATTTGCGGATGCGGCCTTCGATCATCTTCTCGACGACGCCCACCGGCTTGCCGGATTCCAGCGCCTGGTCGGTCAGGAACTGCTTTTCCTTGGCCACGGCGGCGGGATCCAGATCGTCGGGCGTCAGCGCCAGCGGCGGGGTCGGCGTGCCGGCCACGTGCATGGCGATCTTACGACCGATCTCCTTCAGCACGGCGGCGTCGCCGCCGCCTTCCAGCGCCACCAGAACGCCCAGCCGGCCGACGCCGTCGCCCTGCGCGTTGTGCAGGTACAGCGCGACCGCGCCTTGGGCGACGCTCAGGCGGGCGGCGCGACGCAGGCGCATGTTCTCGCCGATCGTCGCGATCAGGTTGGTGACCATTTCGGAGACGACTTCGCCCTTGGCGGTCTTGGCCGCGGAGATCGCGTCAACGCCTTCGACGTCCAGCGCCACGGCCGCGATGTCGCGGGCGGCGGCCTGGAAGGTCTCGTTCTTCGACACGAAGTCGGTCTCGGCGTTCAGCTCGATCAGCACGCCGGTCTTGCCGTCAGGGCTGATCAGGCCGGCCACCAGGCCCTCGGCCGCGGCGCGGTCGGACTTGTTGGCGGCCTTGGACAGGCCCTTGGTGCGCAGCCAGTCGCTGGCCGCTTCCATGTCGCCGGCGGCTTCCTGCAAGGCCTTCTTGCAATCCATCATGCCTGCGCCCGACTTGTCGCGCAGTTGCTTGACCAGCGCAGCAGTGATCTCCGCCATGGTCATTCCTCCAGTCTGAGTTCGGCCGGGCGCTTGGGCCCGGCCAGGGATTCAACGAAAGTTCAGCCCGCCTGCTCAGGCGTCGGGGCAGCGGCTTCCTCAGCCGCCGGCTCGATGGCAGGCTCCGCTGCGGGCGCCTGCTCGGCCTGCGGGTCGGCGGCCGCTTCGCTGCGCGCCAGGGCCGGCTCCACCGGAGTCTCCAAGGCGCCCAGGTCGACGCCGGAGGCGGCTTGGCCGGCGGCCAGACCGTCCAGCACCGCATCGGCCATCAGGTCGCAATAGAGCTGAATGGCGCGGGCGGCGTCGTCGTTGCCGGGGATCGGATAGGTGATGCCGTCCGGATCGCAGTTGGTGTCGAGGATGGCGATCACCGGGATGTTGAGCTTGCGCGCTTCTTGGATGGCGATCGCTTCCTTGTTGGTGTCGATCACGAACATCAGGTCGGGGATCCCGCCCATGTCCTTGATGCCGCCCAGCGACAGCTCCAGCTTGTCGCGCTCGCGCGTCAGCTGCAGCAACTCCTTCTTGGTGCGGCCAGCGCCCGTGTCGCCCTCGATCAGGCCTTCCAGCTCGCGCAGACGCGCGATGGATTGCGAGACGGTGCGCCAGTTGGTGAGCGTGCCGCCCAGCCAGCGGTGGTTGACGTAGTACTGGGCGCAACGACGCGCGGCGACCGCGATCGGGTCGGACGCCTGACGCTTGGTGCCGACGAACAGCACCCGTCCGCCCGAGGCCGCGGCTTCGCGCACCTTGACCAGCGCCTGGTGCAGCAGCGGGATCGATTGCGACAGGTCGATGATGTGGATGTTCGAGCGGCTGCCGAAGATGAAGCGTTCCATCTTCGGGTTCCAGCGGTGGGTCTGGTGTCCGAAGTGGGCGCCAGCTTCCAGGAGCTGACGCATGGAGAAATCGGGAAGCGCCATTGGCTTAATAGTCCTTTTTCCGGTTGAACCTCCGCAGGCCACCCTCCTTCGAGGAGGACCGGAGTGGACACGGACGGGATGTCTCCCCGCCAGTCCCCAAACGCCTGCGTGTGGATTGAGGCGCGGACATAGGCGCTGGGGCCGAAAAAAGCAACAGCTGCAGCCGCTTCGCCGGGCGCCGGCGGTTCGCTAAGGTCAGATCACAGACGAACGCGCGCACACGTCATGCGAGAGTTCTGTTGCGCAGGTTGCAAAGTTCGGAACATATAGCCAACACAAAGCTTGACCGGAGCGTGTCTGTGAAACCCTCGATCTTGATCGCCGTCGCGCTGGGCCTGGCCTCTTTCGCCGGATCAGCCTGCGCCCAGTCGATCTTCGACGCCCCCTCGAACGATCCGAATCACCAACCGCGCTATGGTTCACAGCCGCGGTACGATGCGCCAGGCGGCTACGCGCCCTACCGCTCGACGAGCCCGTACCGCTCACAGCAGCCGGCGTTCAAGCCTTACGAGGGTTTCAAGCCCTATGAGCCCTACAAGCCGTTCAAACCGGGCAGCGTCTATTCCAATCGCGGCGGGATCGACGCCTATCCGGCGCCGGTGAAGCCTCGCAAGCCGAAGAGCCTGTTCTGAGGCCCTGCGATCGACAGCAGCGCTATTGATGCACCGCTTCAAGCTTGTGGCCGTCCGGATCTATAACGAACGCTGCATAATACGTTGGTCCGTAGTTAGGTCTCGGTCCGGGAGCACCCTGATCTGCTCCGCCCTTCGCCAGGGCCGCACCATAGAACGCATCCACGGCGGCGCGATCGGGCGCATTGAAGGCCAGATGGAAACCCGGGCCCGGCGGATGCGCGTCTGGATGCGGGAAGAGGTTTATCTTCTCACCGCCCCCTGATGGGCCGTAACCAAGTCCTCGGGGAGAGTCCCAGAGGCACGTCCAACCCAGCGGAGTCGTGATCGCGTCATAGAAAACCCTCGCACGCTCAAGATCGCGGACGCCCAGCGAAACGTGCCCGAGCACCTCTAAAGGTCCTCGACGAACACCACGCCCGGGGAGGTCTTCAGCGCGCCGCGCACCGCGCCGTCCAGGGTGAAGCGGCCAGGCAGTTTCAGCTCCACCTCGCGTCCGCCGTCGAGGCCCGCGACCAGCACGATCTCGCCGCCACGCGGGTTGGTGACGCCCTCCAGCCGCCGCTTGAGCGCCTCGATCTCGGCGTTCCGAGGCGCGATGTGCACGCGCACGCCGGCGGTGGCGTTCTCCACCGCCTTCTCCACCGGCTCGGCGTCGTCGCCGAAGAAGCGCACTTCGCCGTCGCGGGCCTTGGCGCGGACCTTGATCGCCACGGCGCGCCCCGGCTCCAGCAGGTCGCGGCACTTGCGCAGCGCCTCCGGCGGGAACAGGACCTCGTACTCGCCTGTGGGGTCCGACAGGGTGACGAAGGCGAACTTCTCGCCGCTCGACTGAGAGGCTCGCTCCTGCTTGCGGCGGACGACGCCGGCCATGCGGAACGCTTCGTGGCCCGCCTCCGCCTTGATCAGCACATCGGCCAGCAGGTCGCTCCGGCGGCGACGCAGCGCCTCGACCAGATCGTCAAGCGGGTGGCCAGACAGATAGAAGCCGACAGCCGCCAGTTCCTCGTCCAGGCGCTGGATTGGATTCCACGGCTCGACTTTGTGGATACGGGGCCGGGCGGCTTCGGCCTGGTCGCCGCCGAACAGGCTGCCCTGCGATGAGGCGCGCTCGGCCGCCATGCTCTGGCCGTAGGCCGCCAGGGCGTCAGCGGCGGCGACCACCTGGGCGCGATTGGGGTGCAAGGTATCGAAGGCGCCGGCGCGGGCCAGCGTCTCCAACGCGCGCTTGTTGACCTGCTTGGGGTCGACCCGCTCGACGAAGTCGAACAGGTCGCGGAACGGCCCGCCGGCGCGTCGCACCTCTACCACGTGCTCCATGGCGCCCAGACCCAGATTGCGCACGCCTCCCAGGGCATAGAGCACCTCGCCGTCGGCCACGTCGAAGTCGGCCTCCGAGCGGTTGACGTCCGGCGGACGCACCTTCACCCCGAAGCGTTTGGCGTCCTGGTAGAAGGCCGCCAGCTTGTCGGTGTTAGAGATGTCGAGGCTCATGGAGGCTGCAAAGAACTCGACCGGCGCATTCGCCTTCAGCCAGGCGGTTTGATACGAGATCAGCGCATAGGCGGCCGCGTGGCTCTTGTTGAAGCCGTAGCCCGCGAACTTGTCGACGAGGTCGAAGATCGAGCCGGCCCGTTCGGCGCTGACGCCCTTTTCGGCCGCGCCGGAGACGAAGCGAGCACGCTGCTGCTCCATCTCGTCCTTCTTCTTCTTGCCCATGGCGCGGCGCAGCAGGTCGGCCTCGCCCAGCGAATAGCCGGCCAGGATCTGGGCGATCTGCATCACCTGTTCCTGGTAGACGATGATGCCGTAGGTCTCGCGCAGCACCGGCTCCAGGCTTGGGTGCAGGGTGTCGATCG
>NZ_JAUXZW010000388.1 GCF_030693805.1 Phenylobacterium sp. | reverse complement strand
CGGCAGCGGATTGTGCGGCCGCGCACCGTACTGCGCGCTTCGGCAGACACCGGCGGTGGCGCGCGGGCGCGTCTGGAGCGCATCGCCGGCCGCGCGCCCGAGGTGATGGTCAAGGTGACCGGTCGCACGCGGGACGGCGCGCATCTCCGTGCGCACCTGGAATACATCTCGCGCAACGGCCAGCTGGAGTTGGAAGGCGCCGACGGGGCGCTGATCGCAAGCCGTGGCGACCTGGTGGACCTCGCCGACGATTGGGGCGCCGCCGCCCGGGCCGACTTCTCCCGCCGCAAAGACTCGCCGGCCAGCCATTCGGTCATCCTTTCGATGCCGGCTGGTACGAACGAGATCGCGGTGCGGGACGCCGCTCGCGCATTTGCGGCGGACATGTTCGCAGGGGCGCATGACTACGTGTTCACGCTGCATACCGACACGCCACGCCCACATGTCCACCTGTCCATCTGTTCGCGTGGCCACACGGGGGAGCGGCTGAACCCTAAGAAGGCCGATCTGGAGCTCTGGCGTCAGACGTTCGCGCAGGCACTTCGCGACCGGGGCGTCGAGGCCGAGGCGACGCCGAGGCGCGCGCGGGGTGTCACCCGCAGGGCCGAGCGGACGCCGCTGCGGAAGATCCGGGATCGGGAGGAAGCCGGAAAGGGGCCTATGGGGCGCGTCCGCCGGACAGCTTATCGCGATGCGGCGGGGGCGGCCTTTCAGGGGAAGACCGATCGGACAGCATGGGAGCAAAGGATCGTCGCGCGACAACAGGCCGTCCGCGATCTCTACCTCACTCAGGCCCGGCTGCTTGGTCGATCGAGCGATCCGGCGGATCGAGCTCTAGGGGCGAAGGTAGAAGCGTTCGTTCGAAGCCTGCCCCAGCCCGATACCCAGCGCTTGGCGCTGGCGCGGGAACTCCGAGCGGCGAACGAAGCGATGCGCCATCGCCATCTTGGCGACGATCAGGAGCGTTCGCGATAACCCACAGGTGATCAAAATGGGCATCCCACGATAACATATGGATTATAGCATGTTTGAGTTTTGATAATGTTTAGGTTATAGAATGGCTCGCATTGAATAATGCAGAGGTTATCATGCCTGCCACAGACAGAGCGGCCCGAGCGCTTGATATGCGGCTCACGCTGGTGCGGAACTGGTCGGTCGCTAGACCGCCGCGCGGCTGGCTACGCGCCATTCGCGATGCCCTTGGCCTGACGACAAAGCAATTCGCCCGGCGTCTGGGCGTCAGCCAGCCGCGCGTCGTGGCCCTGGAAAAGGGCGAGGTGGATGAGACCGTCACCCTGGCAAGCCTGCGGCGCGCCGCCGAGGCGCTGGATTGCCAACTGGTCTACGTCATGGTGCCGAACCGGCCGCTTGTCGACATTCTTCGGGAGCGCGCGGAGGCCAGGGCCGACGAGCAACTTGAGAGCGTCGGCCACACCATGCGCCTGGAGAACCAGGCGCTCACGGTGGGCGATCAGCGGCGACAGCGCGAGGTGCTCATCGACCAACTGCTGCGCGGGAACCTGCACCGCCTGTGGGATGAGCCCTCGTGACCGACCCGCTCTTCGAGGCGGACGACGAGGCCAACACGCCGCTGACGCCTGAGGGGCGGCAGGGGCTGCTGCCTACCTACATCACGACCCGGGCCGAACTGAACGAGGCCGAGCAGGAGAACATCGCCGAGGCCGACCGCTGGGCGTTTTCCCGCAAGCGCAGCGATGTCGTGGACGTCGATTTCTTGATGGCCCTGCATCGCCGCATGCTGCGGAGGGTCTGGCAATGGGCCGGTGCCCAGCGGACCACCGAGCTCAACATCGGCGTCGCGCCGCACCAGATCGCTGTGAATCTCCACGCCCTGGTTGGCGACGTCCGCTACTGGATCGACCACCAGACTTTCACGCCTGATGAGATCGCAGTCCGTTTCCACCACCGCCTCGTTGCAATTCATCCCTTCCCGAACGGCAACGGACGTCACGCGCGGCTGGCCGCCGACCTGCTGATCAGACAACTTGGCGGGCAGCGGTTCAGCTGGGGTCGGGCGAACCTGGTGGAAGCCGCCCAAACCCGCCGAGACTATGTCCGGGCGCTGCAGGCCGCCGACGCCCACGACATCGCGCCCCTCCTGGCGTTCGCCCGCAGCTAGTGCCGCCCGCCCTCGACGGCGGGTAGACTTACGCCTTTCCCGCCGAGGCCACGCCTGGATAGGTGAGTCGCATGCCGTTCTCGCTTCGCGCAGTTGCGGACCTTGATCGGACGGCCAGGAGGATTTGCGATGTTCGAAGGCGCTCCCATGCCGCCCCGCCTGCTCCGGACCTCGGAAGCAGGGCGTTTCCTCGGCCTGTCGGGCCGGACGCTCGAGAAGCATCGAACCTATGGGACGGGCCCGACCTACCGGAAGATCGGAGGGCGGGTGGTCTACGCCATCGACGACCTGCAGAGCTGGGCGGATCGGGGGGCTAAAAGCTCGACTTCGGATCCTGGCCAGGGCCGCGTCCTGCCGGCCCGTCCTCAGGAGTCCCGCGCCTTCGGGTGATCGCTCACCGCTCGCCGAAGGGGTGCTTGCCGTACTTGCGCATCAGGTCGTCAAAGGCCTCGCCCATCAGCGCCTGAAGGCTCGCTCCCTGCTCAAGTGCCAGCAGATGCAATCCACGGCTCATCTCCGGACTGAAGTAGCCGCTGACAGCCTTCTTCCCGAGCCTGGCCGGCGCCTTTGTCGACGCGACCGGCGCGTCTGAATGGTCGGGATGCGGCGCCATGGCCGGCGCCGGCCTGGCCTTCTCCGACTTGATTGCGGCGAACCGGCTCATGCGACGTGCGCCGGCGTGTGAACAGGCTCACCTGCGGACATGCCCAGCTGTCCTCGTGTCCACGTCCAGAGCGCCCCGATCTCGCCGGCAGCCTTGCCGCCATGATCGAACTCTGCGGCCGTCTGGCCCTGCGCCGTGCTGTGGTGGAAGGCGGCGCGCTCCGGCAGCATGACCGGCGCAAGCTGGAGGCCGAAGGAGCCTTCGACAACCTCGGCGGCCTCCTTGTAGATCAGTGGGGCCTTAGGCGGCCCGGCCATCAGCACCACGAAGGCTGGCTTATCGCTGGCCTTGACCAGTTCCGCGGTCGCCTCGATCGCGGCGAGGTCGAACGCCTTGGGCCGGCAAGGGATCAAGATCAGGTCGGCGAGACGCGCGGCTTGCCGCGCCATGGCGTCGGCATGAGGCGGGGTGTCGATCACCGCCAGTTCCGCGCCCAGTTCCGCCGCCTTGCTCAGCTTGCCAGCGAGTAGGGAGGGCGCCCCGCAGTCAATAATCTCGGGGTCAGTCCCGCCGCGCCATTCACCCCACCGGCTGGCGGTCGCCTGTGGGTCCGTGTCCACGATGAGCGTAACCTTCTCGCCCGCCGCCGCGGCGGCCAGGTGGACAGCGAGGGTGGTTTTCCCGGCGCCGCCCTTCTGGCTGATGATTGCGATTGTGCGCATGTGGACCTCCTGACAGGAGGGCATGTGAACAGGCGATCAGAAGGGCGCTAGGGCTGGTGACGCGACGTAGTAGGACGGCGTACTTTCGGATGCAAAAGGGACGGCCAAGAACCGAACGACCAAGGCGGACGCTCGCCTAAATGCTCCCCTGTGACTTCAAGGCGAAGTTCGGTTTCGAGTGCTTTCCGGCGCCTACCTGAACCTAAAGGAGCCGCCAACTCATCGAACGGCGACGCTTACCTCGGCCCAATCAGCGCAAGCTGGACTAAGGGCCTATCATGGTCGCTCGTTTGATTCGGTGCGCGCCATGTTCGATCTATTCTCGACCAGAGCCGTCCTTCGATTGCCAGAGCGCATTGCTGTCTTTGGCCGGCTCTCAGGCAACCTCGTTCGTCGTCTGGCGGAGACTGAGCGGACGCTCGAAGTGGTGGCTTCCGAGCACACCTCGACCCATGGCCGAAGCCTCCGTTGCACGTCGGCCGACGGCTTCACTTTCGCGATCGTGGACCGCGACACCACCTCATTACAGGGGTGCTCGGCTGTTCTGAGGGTGGAAGACATCTCTTCCGTAGGAGCCGTTGTCGACCAGCTCAATTCGGGCAAGGGCAGCTGGATTCTTCCAAGGCCGAGGAAACCCGGCACTGGAGACAGAGCTCAAGTCGCGCAGGCGACAAATGCCATCGCGCTCGGGTGGAAAGACCAGCTTCAACTCGTGGCTGAGGATTTCGACGGCGAGCGGCAGGTGCGACGTGGACTGCGCCCTCCCCAGATCGGCGCGATCTACGCCACCAAAGCTCACTGGAGCGTTTCGGCCCTCCCAGCGACCCTGGTGCTCCCAACCGGCGCCGGCAAGACCGACACCATGGTCTCGCTGTTGGTCTCCGAACGAATCCGACGGCTCCTCGTCATCGTCCCTACCGACCCCCTCCGCCGGCAGATCGCCGAGAAATTCATGCAGCTCGGGGTGCTGAAAACCTTTGGCTGTCTCTCGGCGGACGCCGCGCACCCCTCCGTAGCTTTGCTGTCGCGAGGACTGAAGACGGTCGAAGATCTGGATGCCTTGGTCGCCGAGAGCAACGTCGTCGTCGCCACGATGCAGGTGCTGTCTGGTATGTCAGTGGAGCTCCAAGCCCGCTTGGCCGAGCTGATGAGCCATCTCTTCTTCGACGAGGCTCACCACATTGGTGCTAGGACCTGGCGGGACTTCAAGCTGCACTTTGCGCAGCGGACAGTCCTCCAGTTCACGGCGACGCCGTTTCGAAACGACGGCCGTCGCGTGGATGGCAAGTTCATTTACGTCTATCCGCTTCGGCGCGCGCAGCAGGACCAGCTCTTCACGGCCATTAAGTACGTGCCAGTTCATGGGTTAGATGTGCGTGACGCGGACCGTCAGATCATTGATGGCGTTGGTGCCCAATTGGAGGAAGACCTTGCTCGCGGCTTCAACCATCTGGTCATGGCGCGGACCAACAGTGTCGATCGAGCTGAAGAGCTTCATGCCGCTTACACGGCGAAGCTTCCTGAATACCAACCCCAGCTTATCCACAATAAGATGTCACCCTCACAACGGGCTTCAGCGTTGAACGAATTGAGAGCTGGCCGGTCCCGGGTGATTGTTTGTGTTGATATGCTCGGGGAGGGGTTCGATCTTCCTGACCTGAAAATCGCGGCGCTTCACGACAAGCACCGCAGCGAGGCGGTCACGCTCCAATTTGTGGGCCGATTTACCCGAGCGCGAAGCGATCTTGGCACCGCGACGGTCATCGCCAACGTAACCATCGACGACATGAATCAGAACCTTAAGGCGCTGTACGCTGAGGACGCTGATTGGAACCAGATCCTGTCGGTGATTGGCCACAGCCGAACCGAGCGCGAGCGCCGCCGGGAGGATTTGTTCGCTGGTTTCGCCAATCCACCCGAGACCTTCCCTCTCGAGACACTAGAGCCGCGCTTCAGCACCGTGGTGTACCGAACAAAATGCACTGAGTGGACGCCGGAGGCGGCCGCGCTGACTACAGAGCTCGGCTCCACGATCATTGAGCCCCCCGTGGTCAACGCAGAGGGGCGGCTAGTCATTTTCGTGCGCCGTGATGAGGAGCGCCTCCGCTGGACGTCGGTGAAGTCGGCGCGGAACGTTGAGTTCAATCTTGTGATGGCTCACTGGGACGCCGACCAGGAGCTATTGTTCATCAACAGCTCAAAGCTCGGTGACCTCCATCTCGATCTTGCCAAGCGCTTGGCTGGTTCGGATGTCGAACTCATTCGCGGTGAGGACGTGTTCCGTGTCCTGCATGGGTTCCGCCGGCTGGTCCTGATGAACCTCGGGCTGAGCGAAACGCAACGAAAGCCGGTTCGCTACTCCCAGTTTATGGGCTCCGATATCGCTGATCCACTGGACACACTGGCAGGCAACCGGTCACGGACGAAGACCAACCTGTTCGGGCAGGGTTATGTGGACATTGAGGATCATGACGAGAACGGAGCCGTAGTAGGCTCAACGCCGTCCAAGGAAACCATCGGCTGTTCCGCGAAGGGCAAGATCTGGTCCTACCAAAGCACCAACAGTTTTTCGGAATGGATCGACTGGTGCCACGCCTTGGGCGCTAAACTCCTCAACGAAAACATTACGAGTGAATCTATTCTCAGGAATATCGTTCGCCCCAAGCGCATCACAGTGATGCCTGAGGACAAGATTCCCATCGCCATCGCTTGGCCTGAGCGCTTCCTTTACGACGTCGAGGATCGCATCTTTCTAGAGATTGGTGGCGGCGATGCCGCGGCCTTTTTTAACTGCGAGATCGAGCTCACGGCTTTTGCGCCGGCCGCTCCCATTAGGTTCCGAGTCACGGATGGTGTTCGCTCCGCTCAGTACTCGCTGGCTGTTTCGAGCGGGGGTGTCACGTATTCGCAAGTAGGCGGGGACCAGGTGATCGTTCGTCGTGGACGCAAGGAGACGCCCCTCCTGGATGTGTTCAGGGAGGATCCGCCCCATGTGTATTTCGCGGACGGCGACATGTTGGTTGCGACGGAGCTGTTTGTGCTTCGCCGTGACGATGACTTCACCCCATACGATCCTGCGAAGATCGAGGCGGTTGACTGGACGGGAGTGAATCTGCGGCGCGAATCCCAGGGTGCAGACAAACGGGCCGATTCGATTCAAGGGCGCATAATTGAACGGCTGAAACGGACCGCCGCGCCATACGATGTCATCTTCGACGACGATGGCGCCGGCGAAGTTGCTGATGTCGTAGCGTTACGTCGCTCCGGTCGGACACTGACTGTCGACCTGTTCCATTGCAAATACTCGTCCGCGGCCGCGCCTGGCTCTCGGGTCGAGGATCTCTATGAGGTGTGTGGCCAAGCGCAGAAATCCGTGCGCTGGGCCGAGCGCTTCGACGAGCTTCTGCATCACCTTCGTCGACGCGAGGTTGATCGCCAGAGACGCGGGAGCGCCACGCGCTTCGAACAAGGGAACATGGCGACGCTGATTGGTCTCATCGGCCACTGGCGGGAAATGCGTCCAGAATTTTCCGTGACGATCGTTCAGCCGGGTTACTCGCGCTCTAAGGCGGCGAAGGCACACCTGGAACTGTTCGCGGCGACAGAGTCGTATCTCATGGAGACCTGGCGGATGCCGCTCACGATCCTCGCCAGCGCCTAGTCGATCGGCTGCACGAACCGCAGCCGATGAACCGCTCAGCGAATGTCTGTTCTCCGGCCTGATCCCAACGTCCGCGCCTGCGCTGATCGGATATCCCGGCTTAAGCTGCCGCCTTCTTGTCCGCTATCGCGTGCAGCGCTTCCGGACGAAGGTGCGTGTACCGTCGCAGCATCTTCCAATCCTTGTGGCCCGTGACCAGCGCCACCTGTTGAATTTCGAACCCCGCCTCGAAGAGCCGGCTGGTGCCCTCATGACGCAGGTCGTGGAAATGCAGGTCCTCGATCTTCAGATCCTGGCAGGCGCGCGTGAACGCCGTGCCGGCGGACTTATGGGCGTAGGGGAAGATGCGGTCGTCTTCATTGCCCCGGATCGCGCGCTGCTCCGCGATGAGAGCCAGGGCATCGAACCCGGACACTGAGAGGAGGGGTATGCGCTGGTCGTTTCCCCTCTTCTCGCGCGGGTCCTTGCGGTCACGGATGGTCAGCATCTTAGTCCGCGTATTCAGATCGCTCCAGGTGACGCGGCAGATCTCCTCCTGTCGCATGGCCGTGGCGACGGCGAACTTGATGATCCGGCTCATCGGGATGACCTGGCGGGGATTGCCGTCAAAGTGAGCGCAGAGCTTCTCCAGCTCCTCGTCGGTGGGCCGCCGGTCCCGCTCCTTACCCTTCCCGACCAGGCCCAGGCGCTTGAGCGCGATCCGGGCCAGGTCCACCGGCTCGACACGCACGGGCAGGCCATGAACGGCCGCGGCGTGCGACAGGATCAGCTTGATCATGCCGATGTCGATGCTGAGGGTCATTGGGCCGGCACCCTCGGCCGCTCGTTCGCGCCCGAAGGCGAGAATGCGTTCCCGATCCAGCTCCACCATGTTCCGGCTGCCCAGCCGACGCTTCAACATCGCGAGGGTGGCGTCCTTCGATCGGCCAGGCGGCTTACCGACATCCTTCATGTCGTCGATGTGCAGATCGATCAGGTCGCCGAACGTCTGAAGCTTCCCAACCTTGGAAAGCGTCGGCGTCTCGCCACGATCGATTTGCCGCTCGGCGTCGATGCCCCACTTCTTGGCGTCGTCGTAGCGGACGAACGTCTCGCTGACGGTTCGTCCTTTGCGGCGGACCTGGACGCGCCAGGCACCGGATTTCTGTTTTCGGATCGATGCCATTTTGGGTGCAAATCCGGTGCAGTGGGATGTCGAAACGTGGCGAAAAGGGTCGAAAAATAGCGTAGGAAGGCGGACGCCGGTCAGCGCCGAACCGGTTGATTTGTATGGGGAAAGTGACGCAATTTCAAGCACATAGATTGTCCATTGCACCCATGATGGACTGGACGGATCGGCATTGCCGGGTGCTGCATCGGGCTCTGACGTCGCGCGCGTTGCTGTACACCGAGATGCTGACCGCGCAGGCGGTGCTGCACGGCGACCGGGCGCGGCTGCTGGGGTTCGATGCGTGCGAGCATCCCGTGGCCCTGCAGCTTGGCGGTTCCGATCCCGAGCTGCTGGCTGAGGCCGCGCGACTGGGCGAGGCGGAGGGCTACGACGAGATCAACCTGAACGTCGGCTGCCCGTCGGACCGGGTGCAGAGCGGGCGGTTCGGGGCCTGCCTGATGCGCGAGCCCGAACTGGTCGCCGAGTGCATGGCGGCGATCGGGGCGGCGGTTTCAGTGCCGGTGACGGTCAAATGCCGTATCGGCGTCGACGACCAGGACCCGGAGGAGAGCCTGTTCAGCCTGGTGGACCTGTGCGCCCAGGCAGGCGTGCGCACCTTCGTCGTGCATGCGCGCAAGGCCTGGCTGAAGGGGCTGTCGCCGAAGGAGAACCGCGACGTCCCGCCGCTGGACTACGGACTGGTCTACCGGCTGAAGGCCGAACGGCCAGAGCTGACCATCGGCATCAACGGCGGGATCGCCTCGCTGGAGGAGGCGCGGACACATCTGGAGCATGTGGACGCGGTGATGCTGGGCCGCGCGGCCTACCACACGCCGGCGCTGCTGGGCGATGTCGACGCGGAGGTGTTCGGCGGCGACGTGCGCATCGACGCATTCGAGGCGGTGGAGCGGTACCGGCCCTACATGGCGCGCGAGCTGGCCCGCGGGGTGCATTTGCCGGCCATGGCGCGGCACATGCTGGGGCTGTTCCATGGCGCGCCGGGCGCGCGGGCGTGGCGGCGGATCCTCACCGTCGAAGGCGTGAAGCCGGGGGCCGGCCTGGAAGTGTTGGACGCCGCGTTGGCGGCGGTAGCCGGATCAGGGTCGAAGGATCAGCGCCGAGCGGGTGGCCTCGAAGCGGGAGAGGCGGCCTAGGTAGGTCATGCCTAGCAGCGAGGCGTCGAGGCCCTTTTCGATCACCAGGGCGTCGACGTCGTTGACGCGCGCGCCGGCCACCGAGACGCTGGCGAGCTTGATCGCCGCGCCGCGTGCGGGTCCCGCAGCGGTGGTCACCGTATAGCGATATTCGAGGTCCTTGGGCGCGAAGCCCAGGCGCAGCGCGTCCTCTGGCGTCAACGCCACGGCGGTGGCGCCGGTGTCGACCAGGAAGCGCACGCGCGCGCCGTTGACGTCGGCTTCGGCCCAGTAGTGGCCGTCGCTGGCCTTGCTGATCTGGGCGGCGTGATCGGCGGCGGGCTCAGGCGCGGCGCGCGCCACCATCGCCGATTGCTGGATCTGCGCCGCCGGCTCACGCGCGGCGGTCACCGCCTCGACCGCCTTGGCCGCGCCGACCGCGAAGATGGCGCTCGCCATGGCGATCACCGTTAGCTTGAGCATTTCGACACCCGCCTCATCAAGGCCTGCGGCCGTTCTCGGCCTGTTGTGAGGACAAGATAGCGGGGTTGCGTTTGCAACCGATGAATCCGCCGCTAAGTCCTTATTTACCTAGTTTTTCCGGGGAGATAAGCGTTTCGCGTGAAACGAGCTCGGCCATGATCCGGGCGCGCTCGGAATCGGGCAGAGCGCCCCATCCGGCGATCTCGCCGATGGTGCGGAAACAGCCCAGGCACAGGCCGCTCTCATCGTCGATCGCGCAGACGAGGATGCAAGGCGTGGCGATCGGTCTGGGGGGCTGGACGGCCATCTTTGGGTTACTGGGCGCAGGGCCAAATCATGGCAAGCCTCGGCTGCGCAACAAACCTGCGCGGTGGAGCTTTAGCTTGCGTGGTGCGAACGCCCTGTCACCTTCGATAGCAAGCGTCGCGCCCCGTAATGCGACCCGAGGGGCGCCAGTTGAGAACGGTCGAGCGGTCATGAGCGTGCTTCGTCCCGGCGAGACCTGTTGGCGGCAAGCCCACGCCGACCGCGCGGCGTTCCTGATCGACACCGAGGCCTATTTCGCCGCGGTGTTCGCCGCAATCCAGAAGGCGAAGCGCTCGATCCTGCTTCTGGGCTGGGGATTCGACCCGCGCACACGGTTGTTCCCCGACGGCTACGATGTCCCGGGCGACCCGGACGAGGTGGGCCGCGTCCTGGTCGAACTGGCCTGCAGCCGGCCCGAGCTTGATATCCGGCTGCTGATCTGGAAATCGGCGCTGCCGATCAGCGCCAGCCAGCAGTTCTTCCCCCACAAGGCGCGCAAGTGGTTCGAGAACACGCCGGTGCATTTCCGGCTCGACGACCAGGTGCCGTTCGGCGCCTGCCACCACCAGAAGGTGCTGGTCATCGACGAGGCGCTGGCGTTCTGCGGCGGGGGCGATATCGCCGTGGACCGCTGGGACACGCCCGCCCACCTGGACGACGACCAACGCCGGATCATGCCGGACCAGGACCATCACGCGCCCAGGCACGAGGTGATGATGATGGTCGATGGCGACGCCGCCCGCGCGCTCGGCGACCTCGCCCGGATCCGCTGGTTCCGCGCCACGGGGGAGACGCTGGAGCCGCGGCCGGCCGATGGCGATCCCTGGCCCGAGCACGTGCCGGCCGCGATCACCCATGCCGAGGTCGCCATCGCCCGCACCGAGCCCGCGTGGAAGGCCCGCGCGCCGGTCGAGGAGATCCGCGATCTGACGCTGGAATCGATCTACGCCGCCAAGAAGCTGATCTATCTGGAGAACCAGTACTTCACCTCGCCCGTCGTCACCGAGGTGATCGCCCAGCGGCTGGGCCAGCCCGATGGGCCAGCGGTGGTGCTGGTGTCGACAGGCGAGGCGCCCAGCTGGTTCGATCGCCTGACCATGGACCGGGCGCGCGCCGCGCTGATCTGGCGGCTGCGGGCGGCCGACGTCTACGGCCGGTTCCGGGCGCTGCGGCCGATCACGCCAGGAGGCGTGACCATCATCGTCCATTCGAAGGTGACGGTGGTGGACGACCGGATCGTACGGGTTGGCTCGGCCAACCTCAACAACCGCTCGGGCGGCTTCGACACCGAGTGTGAACTGGCGATCGAGAGCGGCGATCCGGAGACGCAGATCGCCATCGGGGCGTTCCGTGACCGGCTGGTGGGACACTTCATCGGCTACACGGGCGAAGCGGTGGCCAGGGCGAGCGCGGAGCTGGGCGGCATGGTGGCGGCGATCGATTCGCTGAACCGGGAGGGCAGGCTGGCGAGCATCGAGCCCGCGCCGATGACCCCGTTCGGAGCTTTCGTGTCCCGCTACCACCTGGGCGACCCGGCCAACGTCAGCGACTCCTGGCGGGTGGGGCGCAGGCGCGAGCGGCTGTACAGCGAGGCCCGCGCGGTCACCAGCCTGCACGCGCTGGGCCTTCAGGCTAATTCGAAGTCCATCACCAGCGGCAGGTGATCGGAGGCCACGCGGGTCAGGGGCTCGAACGGCGCGAATACGTCGAGCACACGCACCTCGGGGCTGACGAACACATGGTCGATGCGCAGCACCGGTAGCGGCGAGGGGAAGGTCGAGGTGGCCGATTTGTGCGGCGCAAGACCGCGGGCGGGCTTCAGCCGCGTGGTGAGCGTGCGGTAGACCAGCGAGCTGGCGGTGGCGTTGAAGTCGCCCAACAGGATCGTCGGGCCCTCGCATTCGGGGTGCTTCAGCCAGCCCTGGCCGGCCAGGCAGGCGGCCTGAAGCTGCTGCTCGCGCGGCACCAGGCCCAGGTGGGTGTTGATGATCTGCACCTTGCGCCCATCGATCTCGACGCAGATCCACAGCGCGCCACGTGGCTCCAGTGAACGCATTCGCGCATAGCCGGGCAGGGGACCGACCTGCATCAGCGTTTCAGGATAGGTCGTCAGGATCGCGTCGCCGTACTGCTCCTCCTCGACGCGAAGGGCGGCGTGGAAGTGGCAGGCCATGTCGAGCCGCCGCCCGATCTCGTGCGCCTGGTCGACGCCGCCAGTGCGCGCGCGGCCGACGTCCAGCTCCTGCAGCGCAACGATGTCCGGGTTGAGACGCGCCAGCACGTCGGCGATCCGTCCGACGTCCAGCCGGCGGTCCGCGCCAACGCAACGATGCACATTGTAGGTGACGATGCGGGCCATGGGTCGTCCTGCGCGGCTTCCTGGGCGAAGGCAAGGCGGTGAACGGCTGGGCGCGCCGCCGGTTTCGCACGGCGAAGGGCCGGGGCTCGTTCGATGACGCGATCGTCAGCTTTTCATTGGGCATCGCTCCGCGTAGCGTCGGTGTTGACGAACAACGCGCGCAGACGCGTCAGGAAGCCGGTTCAGGGAGGTCAGCGATGAATCTCGATTTCACGCCGCAGGAGCGGGCCTTTCGCGATGAGGCCCGCAGCTTCATCGCCCAGCACTACCCGGCCGACCTCCGCGCCAGGCAGCACGGCGGCGAGCCCCTGACCCGCGAAGACTATTTGTCATGGCACCGCATCCTGGCGGCCAAGGGCTGGGTCGCGCCGTCCTGGCCGACGCAGTGGGGCGGCACGGGCTGGACCCCGACGCAGAAGTACATCTGGTCGGAGGAACTGGCCCGCGCCGACACCCTGCCGATCCTGCCGTTCGGGGTGAGCATGCTGGCGCCGGTGCTGCTGATGTTCGGGACGGACGAGCAGAAGCAGCGTTTCCTGCCCGGCATCCTGAATGGCGATGTCTGGTGGTGCCAGGGCTACTCGGAGCCCGGGGCGGGGTCGGACCTCGCCAGCCTGCAGACCCGCGCCGAGAGGATCACCGCCGACGACGGCAAGGAGTACTACGTCGTCAACGGCCAGAAGACCTGGACGACGCTGGGCCAATTCGCCGACTGGGGCTTCTTCCTGGTCCGCACGGATCCGAGCGCCAAGCCCCAGGCCGGCATCAGCTTCCTGCTGATCGACATGAAGTCGCCTGGCGTTACGGTACGCCCGATCATCACGCTGGAGGGCGGACACGAGGTCAACGACATCTTCCTCGACAATGTGAAGGTCCCCGTCGATCAGCGCATCCATCAGGAGAACCAGGGCTGGACTTGCGCCAAGGCGCTGCTGGCGCATGAGCGTTCAGGCATCGCGGGCGTGGCGCGCTCCAAGCGGGCGCTGGAGAAGCTGATCCAGATGGCGCGCACAGAGCGCTCAGACACCGGCGGACCGCTGCTCGAAGACGCGTTCTTCCGCCGCAAGGTGGCGGAGCTGGAGATCGACCTGACCGCGCTGGAGTTCACCGCGCTGCGGACGCTGGCCGGCGAGAGCAGCGGCAAGGGACCTGGACCGGAGTCCTCGATCCTGAAGATCCGCGGCACCGAGATCCAGCAACGGCTCAACGAACTGGCCCTGGAGGCGGCGGGAACCTACGGCGCGCCGCATCTGCCGGAAGGCGGACACAACGCGCCCGTAGGACCGCATTACGCGCGCGGCCTCGCCGGAAGCTACTTCAACGGCCGCAAGACCTCGATCTACGGCGGCTCCAACGAGATCCAGCGCAACATCATCGCCAAGATGGTGCTGGGCCTCTAGCGCGGACGAGCGGGGAGAACGCTTATGGACTTCAGCTTCACCGACGAACAATCCATGCTCCGCGATAGCCTCGCGAGCTACCTGCGCGACCACTACAGCTTCGAACAGCGCCGCGATGCGCTGCGCAGCGAGGCGGGCTGGCGGCCGCAGGTGTGGAAGGCGTTCGCCCAGGAACTCGGCATCCTCGGCGCTCTGTTCGAAGAGGCCCACGGCGGCCTGGGCGGCGGCGCGATCGAGTCGATGATCATCATGGAGGAGTTCGGCAAGGCGCTGGTGGTCGAACCCTATCTGGGGACGGTGGTGATCGGCGGCGGCTTCCTGAAGCGCGCGAGCCAAGCGTCATGGGCGGGCGAGATGATCGGCCGGATCATCGAGGGCGAGGTGGTGATCGCGTTCGCCTATGCGGAGCCGCAGTCGCGCTACGCCTGGACCGATATCGCCACCACCGCCCGGCGCGAGGGGCAGGGCTATCTGCTGAACGGCCACAAGGCGGTGGTGGTCGGAGCGCCGTGGGCGAGCCACCTGATCGTCACCGCGCGCACCGGCGGCGGCCAGCGCGAGGGGCAAGGCGTGTCGGTGTTCCTGGTCGAGCGGGACACGCCCGGCGTGACCTTGCGCGACTATCCGACCGCCGACGGCCAGCGCGCCGCGGAGGTGTTCCTGGAGAACGTCTCGGTCCCGGCGACGGCATTGATCGGGCCCGAAGGCGCGGCCGCGCCTCTGGTCGAGCAGGTGATCGATCAGGCGATCGCCGCGACCTGCGCGGAGGCCGTGGGCGTGCTGCGGCGACTGCAGGAGGGGACCGTCGAATACACCCGCCAGCGCCGGCAGTTCGGCCAGCCGATCTCGGAGTTCCAGGTGCTGCAGCACCGCATGGTGGACATGTACATCCACCTGGAGCAGTCGGTTTCGATGACCTACATGGCCCACATCCGGCTGGACGAGGACGCGACGGAGCGGGGCAAGGCGGCCTCGGCGGCGAAGGTGCAGATCGGCAAGGCCTGCCGCTTCATCGGCCAGAACGCCATCCAACTCCACGGCGGCATGGGGATGACCGACGAGCTGGCGATCGGTCACCATTTCAAGCGCGCGACGATGATCGAGAGTGCGTTCGGCTCCACCGATCACCACCTGGCGCGCTATGAGGGGCTTTCGCTGGGGCGCGCCGCCTGAGCGCCGCCGATTGCGGTTGCCGCGAGGCCTGCAATCGCGCTTAAGCGCTAGGCATGGCGCTGCGCGACTTCCTCCTGCTGATGATGGTCTGCCTGATCTGGGCGACGAACAACATCGTCAGCAAATATGCGGTGAGCGTGCTGAACGCGCCGCCGCTGTTCTACGCGGCCATCCGCTTTGTGATCGTGTTTCTGGCGGTGTTCCCCTGGCTGCTGCCCGCCCCTAAGCCGCTCGGCAGGATCATCGTCATCGCCGTGCTGATGGGCGGCGGCAGCTTCGCCCTGGTGTTCGTCGGCCTGAAGACCGCCACGCCGTCGGCCGGGGCCGTGGTCGGCCAGATCGGCGTTCCGATCACCACGCTCCTTTCGTTCCTGCTGCTGGGTGAGCGGATGAGCCTGCGCCGCGCGATCGGCGTCGGCATGACGCTGGCGGGCGCGCTTGTGGTGATCTGGGACCCGCACGGCGTGAAATTCTCCACCGGCCTGTTGTCCATCGCCGCCGCGGCGCTGGCTGGATCGGTGGGCTCGGTGCTGATGAAACGGGTCGAAACCCTGCGGCCGTTGCAGTTGCAGGCCTGGGTCGGCCTCTCGTCGATCCCGCCGCTGCTCGCCGCCTCGGCGGTGTTTGAACAGGACCAGCTCAAGGCCACCCTGGCGGGCGGTTGGCCGATGGCCGCCGCGGTGCTCTACTCGGCGCTGGTGGTCTCGGTGCTGGCTCACACAGTCTACTACGTGCTGATCCGTCGCTATGAAGCCAACCTCATCGCGCCGCTGACCCTGATGACGCCGCTGGCCACGATCGCGCTTGGGGTGTTGATCTTGCAGGACCCTTTCGGCCCACGCATGGCGTTGGGCGCATCGCTTGCGCTGGTCGGCGTGCTGGTGATCGTGGCGCGGCCCAATCTGCTGGCGGCGAAGCTTCAATCGATGCGGCGCGGAGACTGACGTGGACTTCATCGACGCACTGTCGCCGAACTTCGACGCCCGCAAGGCGCCGCCCAGCATGGTGCTGCTGCACTACACCGGCATGCCAAGCGGGGAGGCGGCGCTGGAGCGCCTGCGCGATCCTAACGCCAAGGTGTCGGCCCATTATCTTGTCGAGGAGGACGGGCGGCTGTTCCGCCTGCTGCCCGAGGAGCGGCGGGGATGGCACGCGGGCGTCAGCTTCTGGCGCGGCGAGCGCGATGTGAACGGCGCCTCGATCGGCGTCGAGATCGTCAATCCGGGTCACGAGTTCGGCTATCGGGCGTTCCCCGAAGCGCAGATCGCTACGGTGATCGCCCTGGTCGGCGACATCCGCAGCCGTTGGACGATCGACGACGGCGCCATCGTCGGCCATTCCGACGTTGCGCCCGACCGCAAGGAAGATCCGGGCGAACTGTTCCCCTGGAAGCGGCTGGCGCAGGCCGGCCACGGCCTGTGGGCTGAGCCGGCCGCCGCGCCAGGCGGTCCACTTGGGCTCGGCGCGACCGGTCCAGGCGTGTTCGCCCTGCAGGCGGGCTTTGCGCGGCTGGGCTATGAGAGCGCGCCGTCGGGAACCTACGATCCGCACACCGCCGCGGTGGTCACCGCGTTCCAGCGGCACTGGCGCCCCTCCAAGGTCGACGGGATCGCCGACGGCGAGACGCGGGCCCGACTGATCGCCCTGCTGCGCGAACCGCGTTGAGCCAGATCGTCGACCTCGTCCGTGAGCCGCTGATCGTACACACGCCGCGGCTGATGCTGCGCCCGCTGGAGTCGCGCGATGCAGCGCAGTTGCTGGCGTTGTTCGCCGATCCGGCGGTGACGGAGTTCATGGACATCGCGCCGATGACCGATCTCGCGGAGGCGGCGGGCGTCGTTGATTGGGCCAACGATCGGCGGGCGCATAACGCTGGCGTGCGCTGGGGCGTGCGGATGGCCGGGGAGGAGCGGCTGCTGGGGACCTGCGGTTTCAACCTGCTCGAACTCGACCGCGGGCGGCGCGGCGAGGTGGCCTATGATCTCGCCCCGGCGCACTGGGGGCAGGGGCTGGCGTCCGAGGCGCTGAGCGCGGTCATCGGCTTCGGCGCGCAGCGGCTTGGCCTGCATCGTCTGGAGGCGATGGTGACGCCAGGCAACACGCGCTCGGTGCGGCTGTTGGAGCGCCACGGCTTCGTCCGCGAAGGGGTGTTGCGTGACCATGGGTTCTGGAAAGGGCGGTTCTGGGATCAGATGATCTACGCCCGCCTCGCGCCATTCGATTGACGCGGGCGTCGGGCGCCCTCAGATTCATCGGCGGATCAGACGGCCGGGCGGTCGCTCTCGCTTTGCGGCGAGGGAGGAAAGTCCGGGCTCCACGACGAGATGGCGGCGGGTAACGCCCGCCGGGGGCGACCCCAGGGACAGCGCCACAGAAAGCAAACCGCCCTGCGAGCGATCGCCGGGTAAGGGTGAAAGGGTGCGGTAAGAGCGCACCGCGGCTCCAGCAATGGAGGCGGCACGGCAAGCCCCGCCAGGAGCAAGACCGAATAGGGACCCCGCGCCGGCGCAAGCCGGCAGGCCTTCGTCGGCCGAGGGGTCCGGGTAGGTCGCGAGAACCGTCCAGCAATGGGCGGTCCAGAGGAATGGCCGCCGCGTCCGCCTGCGCCCGCAAGGGTGAAAGGCGGGCGACACAGAACCCGGCTTACAGGCCGTCTGATCCCACTCCCATCATCTGCCCCTCGCTATAGTTAAAGCGTTCGATGTATGTTCTGTGAATAGTTTACACGCATTAACCAAACTGGCCTGCGACATCTTTGGATTCGTGAATAATAGTCATTGGGAGTCATTGTCTCCCGTTTGATCCCATGTTAACCCAGTCATCATCCGCTAACCAAACCGATCCGTCGCTTTCGGGGCAGTGACGGGAAATCGGAGCGGACGTACGGGGCGGCCATTTCGGCCGGCGGACAGGGGCTGGGCCGGAGATGTTTCTCTCGACCTTCGAGAAACAGCTGGACGCCAAGCGGCGCATCGTGGTGCCGCAGGAATTCCGCGCCCTGGCGTCAGGCCCATTCGACGGCGTGTTCTGCTTTCCGTCCATCGAGGCCGATTGCATCGAGGGCGGCCACCAGGCGCTGTTCGACCGCTACCGCGGCGTGATCGACGAGCTGGATTTCGGCGATCCGCTGCGCTCGGCCCTGGAGACCTCCGTGCTGGGCGGCATGGCGCGGCTGTCGTTCGACACCGCTGGCCGCATCACCTTGCCCGAGACCCTGTGCGACATGTTCGGCCTGACCGACTGGGTGACCGTCGTCGGCATGGGCGAACGCTTCCAGATCTGGTCCCGCGACGCCTTCCAGGCGCACCGCTCGGCCCAGCGTGACCTTGCCCGCGACGGCCTGGCGCAGATGCGCGCCCAACAGCGCGCCGCACGCGTGGGTTCCGCCGTATGAGCCCAGCGCACCGTCCGGTCCTGCTCGACGAGGTCTCCGCGGCGCTGCAGGCCGGTCCCGGCCAGTTGATCGTCGACGGCACTTTTGGCGCTGGCGGCTACAGCCGGGCGTTCCTGGAGGCCGGTGCGAGCGTCCTGGCGTTCGACCGCGATCCGACCGCGCGCCGCTTCGCCGATGGCCTGCCGGCCGATCGGTTCAGGCTGGTCGAGGCGAATTTCTCCAATATGGACGAGGTCGCCGGCGAGGCCGCTGTGGACGGCGTGGCGCTGGACCTGGGCGTCTCGTCGATGCAGCTCGACGAAGCGGAGCGAGGCTTCTCGTTCATGCGTGACGGGCCGCTTGACATGCGCATGGGCGCAACGGGGCCCACCGCGGCCGATCTGGTCAACGAGACAGAGGCCGAAGAGCTCGCGCGCATCTTCTTCGTCTACGGTGAAGAGCGGAAGTCGCGGCGGATCGCCGGCGCCATCGTGCGCCGCCGCGCCGAGCAGCCCTTCACCCGCACCGCTGACCTGGCCGAGTTCATCGAACGCGTGCTGGGCGGCCGTCGCGGCGCCAAGACCCATCCCGCCACCCGCGCCTTTCAGGGCCTGCGGATCGCGGTCAACGATGAGCTGGCCGAACTCGAGGCGGGCCTGGGCGCCGCCGAGCGGGCGCTGAAGACCGGCGGGCGGCTGTGCGTCGTCACGTTCCATTCGCTGGAAGATCGAATCGTCAAGTCGTTCCTCTCGGTACGGGCCGGCAAAACCTCGGCCGGTTCGCGTCACGCGCCGCCGGTTGAGGCGGGGGCCCCGCCCAGCTTCGATCTGCTGTTCAACGGCGCGCGGGGGCCGTCCGACGCGGAGCTGGACGCAAATCCGCGTTCGCGTTCGGCGAAGCTCAGGGCTGCGGTGCGCACCGCAGCTCCCGTCTGGAGGCAAGCGGCATGAGCCTGTTCAGTCGCAGGGTGCGGGGTTTCCGCCTGGTCGACATCATGGCGTTGGCCCTGCTGATGCTGATCATCCTGGGCGTCTACCTGGCCAAGACCGTGGCCGGGCGCGAGCGTGCCGAGATCGCCAAGGTCGAACGCCTGATCGGCGCCGAGAAGTCGCGCATCCGCCTGCTCGACGCTGAGGTGGCCCACCTGGAGCAGCCCTCGCGCATCGAACACCTGTCGACCTCGTTCCTTGGTCTGGCCCCCACCAACGCCAAGCGAGAAACCACGTCTGACGATCTGCCGAGGATCGCCGGCAAGGGGGTTGGGCAATGAGCGTCGGCCTGCATTCCTTTGGATCCAGCCGCGGCTGGCGCTGGCTGACCTCGCGCCTGTGGGGCTTGGAACACGCCTTCGAGCGCGCCAAGGCCGCCGGGCGCGCCGAGGACGACACCCGCATTCGGATCTTCTTCGTGCTGGCGCTGTTCGCCGCGGGCTTTGTGACGCTCGGCCTGGGCGCGACACGCGCTGCGCTGTTCTCGCCGGCGCAGCGCATCGAAGGCTACGCCTACGGGCCCGGCGGCGCGCGCGCCGACCTCGTCGACCGCAATGGCCGCATGCTGGCGGCCGACCTGCTGCATTACGGACTCTATGTCGACCCGCGCGAGATCTGGGACACCGCCGAGACCCGCCGCGCGTTGCGCCAGGTGCTGCCCCACGTCGAGGCCGCGCGGCTCGACCGCGCGTTACATGGCCAGAAGCGCGTCTTTTTGGTCGGCGGCCTCACTCCGGAGGTGCGCGCCCGCATCCACGATTTCGGGCTGCCTGGCGTCACCTTCGAGCCTGAGCAACGGCGGCTCTATCCGCTCGGCCCCACGGCGGCGCACCTGGTCGGCTTCGCCGACAGCGGCGGCCAGGGCCTGGCCGGCGCCGAGCTGGCTCTGGACGACGCGGTGCGCGCCGGTGCGGCCGAGCACCAGTCCGTGCCGCTTTCGATCGACCTGCGGGTCCAGGCGGCGCTGGAGGACGAGCTGTTCACCGCCGCCGCCGCCCACCAGGCCATCGGCGCGGTCGGCATCGTCACAAACGTCCACACCGGCGAGATCCTGGGCATCGCCAGCTATCCCTCGTTCGATCCCAACGACGCCGGCAAGACCCCGCCCAATGCGCTGGTCAACCGCGCGGCGGCCTCGGTCTATGAGATGGGATCGATCTTCAAGGTGTTCACCATGGCCATGGGCCTGGACTCGGGGTCTGCGACGCTGGCGTCGACGTTCGACACCCGTCAGCCCATAAAGATCGGCGGGCAGACGATCCACGACTACCACGCCGAGAACAAGATCATGTCGGTGGCAGACATCTTCCTGCACTCGTCGAACATCGGCACCACCAAGCTCGCATTGCAGGCGGGCTCCGCCAATATGCAGCGTTATTTCAAGAAGTTCGGCCTGCTCGATACGGCGCCGGTCGAGCTTCAGGAGAGTGCGCGACCGATCATCCCGCGGAACTGGAACGACAATACCGTGGCCTCCGCCTCGTTCGGTCACGCGATGTCGGTGAGCCCGCTGGCGGTCGCCGCCGGCATGGGCTCGGTGCTGAATGGCGGGACCTATGTGCCGCTGACGATCAAGCCGATGAAACAGGGTTCCAGACCTGCCGGTGAGCGCGTGGTGTCGGAGGAGACCTCACGCGCCATGCTCAGCCTGATGCGCCTGAACGTGATCCGCGGCACCGGCGGCAAGGCCGACGCGGCGGGACTGCGGGTCGGCGGCAAGACCGGCTCCGCCGAGAAGGTGCTGGGCGGCCGCTACGTTCGCGACAAGCTGGTGTCGTCGTTCGCCGCGGTGTTCCCGACCGACGGTCCGCTGGAGGCCGACCGCTACTTCGTACTCATCCTGATGGACGAGCCCAAGGGCACGACGGAGACCTATGGCTTCGCCACCGGCGGCTGGACCGCGGCGCCGCCGGCCGGCCGGGTGATCGACCGGATCGGGCCGTTCCTGAACGTCGCGCGTCGCGCCGACCCAGTGGCCTTTGATCCCAAGACGGTGACGCCCGAACAGATCAATGCAGGCGAGCACTGATGGGCGTACGGCTCTCCCAGCTGCTGCAACGCGACCTCGACGCCGATCCGGTGATCGAGGGCGTCACCGCCGACAGCCGCAAGGTGCGCCCAGGGTTCCTGTTCGCAGCCCTGCCCGGCGCCAAGGTGGACGGCCGCGAGTTCGCGCCGCGCGCCGTGGCCGCCGGCGCGGCCGCGGTGCTGTGCGGGCGCGAAGTGGATGACCTGACCGCCCCCAGCATCGTGGTCTCTGATCCGCGCCGCGCCTATGCGCTGGCCTCGGCGGCGTTCTGGGGCGCCCAGCCAGCGACCTGCGTCGCGGTCACCGGCACCAACGGCAAGACCTCGGTCGCGGCTTTCTGTCGCCAGATCTTCTCGGCCGCCGGCCACAAGGCGGCCAGCATGGGCACCCTGGGCGTTCGGGTGAGCGCGCCGCGAGGCTCCGCCGCCGCCGACGAGCAGGTGACGCCGCCCGGCCTCACCACGCCAGACGCCGCCGACGTCGCCGAGCTGATGGCGGGCCTGGCCGAGCGCGGCGTGACCCATCTGGCGCTGGAAGCCTCGTCCCACGGCATCGACCAGCGACGCCTCGACGGCGCGCGCCTGACGGCGGCGGGGTTCCTCAACCTGACCCAGGACCACTTGGACTACCACGGCACCATGGGCGCTTATCGGGCGGCGAAGCTGCGCCTGTTCGACACCTTGCTGCCGCGCGGCGCAACCGCCGTGCTGAACGCCGACTCCGACGCCTACGAGGCGTTCGCCGCCGCGGCGCTGGGGTCCGGCCGCTCGGTGATGTCGGTGGGCGAAAAGGGGCAGGGGCTGACCCTGGTCGAGCGTGTCGCCACGCCCGACGGCCAGCGCCTGACCATCCGCTATCAGGGCCGCGATCTGACGGTGCGCCTGCCGCTGGCGGGCGCCTTCCAGGCGTCGAACGCGCTGGTGGCGACGGGCCTGTGCCTCGCGGCCGGCGTCTCCTTCGAGACCATCCTCGGCGCGCTGGAGACCCTGGAGGGAGCACCGGGCCGGCTGCAGCGGGTCAGCGGCGGCGTGCGCGGCGGCGAGGCTTATGTCGACTACGCCCACACGCCCGACGGGCTGGAGACGGTGCTCAAGGCGCTGCGCCCGCATGTGCGCGGCAAGCTGATCGTGGTGTTCGGCGCTGGCGGCGACCGCGATCGGGGTAAGCGCCCGCTGATGGGCGCGGTGGCCGCCGAGCTGGCCGATGTCGCCATCGTCACCGACGACAACCCGCGCAGCGAGGTCCCGGCCTCGATCCGCGCCTCGGTGCTGGAAGGCGCCAAGGGCGCACGCGAGATCGGCGACCGCCATGAGGCCATAGCCGCAGGCGTCGGCCTGCTGGGCGACGGCGACGTGCTGGTGGTGGCCGGCAAGGGCCACGAGCAGGGTCAGATCATCGGCGACCAGGTGTTGCCGTTCGATGACGTGACCGAGGTCGCGAAGGCTCTGGGGCAGGTCCATGGCTGAGCCGCTGTGGACCGGACGCGAGATCGCCGAGGCCGTCGGGGGACGTCTGGAAGGCGGCGACTTCTCTGTGGGCGGCGTATCGATCGACAGCCGCAGCCTGGAAGCGGGCGAACTGTTCGTCGCCCTGGCGGGGGTGCGTGACGGCCACGAATTCGTGCCCACGGCGCTTGGCCGCGGCGCCGCCGGCGTGCTGGCCTCGCAGTCCGTTGAGGCGCCGGCCGTGCTCGTGGAAGACACCTTCAAGGCGTTGGAAAAACTGGGAGAAGCTTCGCGCGATCGTGCTGCGCAGGCGCGTCGTGGCGCGGTCACCGGGTCGGTCGGCAAGACCAGCGTGACCCAGGCCGTGCGGGTCGGGCTGACGCTGGCCGGGCGCTCGCACAGCTCGGTGAAGTCCTACAACAACCACATCGGCGTGCCGCTGACGCTGGCGCGCATGCCGCGCGATACCGAGCGGGCGGTGTTCGAGATCGGCATGAACCACGCCGACGAGATCTCGCCGCTGTCGCGCATGGTGAAGCCGCATGCGGTGGCGATCACCACCGTCGGTCCGGTGCACGTGGAGAACTTCCCCGACGGCGAGGCTGGCGTTGCGCGCGCCAAGGCGGAGATCTTCGCGGGCCTCATGCCTGGCGGCGTAGCCGTGCTGAACGCCGACAACGTCTGGTTCGACTTCCTTAACCGCGAGGCGCTGGCCGCCGGCGCCCAGGTGCGCGCCTTCGGTTCAGGGCCGAATGCGGCCGCCTCGCTGATCGACTTCCGGCCCAGGGCGGGCGGCGCGGTCGTCACCGCGCGGATGGATGATGAGCGGCTGGAGTTCCCCATCCGCCAGAGCGGATTCCACTGGGGGCTGAACAGTCTCGCGGTGCTGCTGATGCTCGAGGCGCTGGACGTCACCCGCGACGACGCGCTGCGGGCCCTGGAGGCCTTCGAGCCGCTGGAGGGCCGAGGCGCCGAGCGTGACGTTCGTATTCCCGGTGGCGCCTGCACCCTGATCGACGAGAGCTACTACGCCAATCCGATCTCCATGGCCGCGGCGCTGGCCTCGCTCGGCGCGCGCCAGCCCAAGGGGCGGCGGATCGTCGCGCTGACCGACATGCTGGAACTGGGCGAGGAGGCTCCCGCCTATCACGCCGCCGTAGCGAAAGCCGTCGAAAGCGCGCGGATCGACCAGGTGTTCTGCGCCGGGCCGTTGATGAAGCATCTCTGGGACGCCCTTCCGCCGACTCGTCGCGGGCGTTACGCCGAGACCGCGGCCGAAATCGCGCCGCAGGTCGCCCACGCCGCAGAGCCTGGCGACCTGGTGATGGTCAAGGGCTCCAATGGATCGAAGGCCGGCGTCATCGCCCAGGCCCTCGCCGCGCTGGACGCCGCGCCCAGGGAGGCCGGCTGATGTTCTATTGGCTCTATGAGCAGCTGTCGGCGGCGGGACACGTTCCGGTCTTCAACATCCTGAAATACCTGACGTTCCGCACCGGCATGGCGATCTTCACGGCGCAGCTCGTGGTGGTCGCCCTGGGCTCGCGGTTCATCCGCTTCATGCAGGCCAAGCAGGGCAGAGGCCAGCCGATCCGCAGCGACGGCATCGAGCGTCATATCGTCGAAAAGGCCGGCACGCCGACCATGGGCGGCATGATGATCCTGGCCGGGCTGATCGTCGCCACCCTGCTGTGGGCCGATCTGCGCAACCCCTACGTCTGGGCGGTGCTGCTGGTGACCTCCGGTTACGGCGTGCTGGGCTTCCTCGACGACTACGCCAAGGTCACCAAGCAGACCACGGCCGGCATCTCCGGCAAGGTCCGGCTGGCGCTGGAGGTGCTGATCGCGGTCGCCGCGGTGTGGATCATCATCACCTTCGGCGCGCGACCGCCGGAACAGCCGAACCTGGCGACCTCGGTGGCGTTCCCGGTGTTCAAGGGCCTGCTGGTCGACATGGGTTGGTGGTACCTGGCGTTCGGGGCCTTCATCATCGTCGGCGCGGCCAATGCGGTGAACTTCACCGACGGGCTGGACGGGCTCGCCACGGTGCCGGTGATGATCGCCGCCGCCGCCTTCGGCCTCATCGCCTACCTGGTCGGCAACTTCGTGTTCGCCGGCTACCTGCAACTGCACTTCGTGCCTGGCGTGGGCGAGGTGGCGGTGTTCTGCGGCGCGATCATCGGCGCTGGCCTTGGCTTCCTCTGGTACAACGCCCCGCCCGCCAAGATCTTCATGGGGGACACCGGTTCGCTGGCCCTGGGCGGGGCCGTGGGCGCGGTGGCGGTCGCCACCAAGCACGAGATCGTGCTGGGCGTGATCGGCGGGCTTTTCGTACTCGAGACACTGTCGGTGATGATCCAGGTGGTCTCGTTCAAGCTGACCGGCCGGCGCGTGTTCCGCATGGCCCCGATCCACCACCATTTCGAGAAGCTCGGCTGGTCGGAATCCACCGTGGTGATCCGCTTCTGGATCATCGCGGTGATGCTGGCGCTGCTGGGCCTCGCCACCCTGAAACTGCGTTAGGGAGGCGGGACGACACCTCATGGTTCCGGTGCGCGGGTTCGAAGGCAGGAAGGTGGCGGTGTTCGGTCTCGCCCGCACCGGGCTTGCGGCCGCGCGCGCCCTGATCGCCGGCGGCGCGCAGGTGGCGCTGTGGGATGAGAAGGCCGCCGCACGCGACGCCGCCAAGGCCGAGGGCCTGCCGCTCGAGGACCTGACCACCGCCGACTGGAGCCACTACGCCGCGATCATGCTGTCGCCCGGCGTGCCGCTGACCCATCCGACCCCCCACTGGACCGTCGAGAAGGCCAAGGCCTCCGGCGTCGAGATCGTGGGCGACATGGAGCTGTTCGCCCGTGCGGTGAACGCCGCCCCCGAGCACAAGCGCCCCAAGGTGATCGCGGTCACCGGCACCAACGGCAAGTCGACGACGACGGCGCTGCTGGGTCACATCTGCAATGTCGCCGGACGCGACACCCGGGTCGGCGGCAACATCGGTCTCGGCGTGCTGGGGCTGGAGGACATGCACGGCGGCGCGGTCTACGTGCTGGAGATGTCGTCCTATCAGCTGGACCTGACGTCGAGCCTGAAGGCCGACTCCGCGGTGCTGCTGAACGTCTCGCCCGACCATCTCGACCGTCACGGGAGCATGGAGGGCTATGTCGCGGCCAAGCGGCGCATCCTGCTCAACCAGGGCAAGGGCGACACCGCGGTGATCGGCGTCGACGATCCCTGGGGACAGCGGATCTGCACCGAGGTGACCGCCGCCAACCGCCGCACCATCGTGCCGATCTCGGCCAGCAAGGCGATGGGCCGCGGGGTCTATGCGCTGCAGGGCCTGCTGTACGACGCCACCGGCGAGCGCGCCGTGGAGATCGTCGACCTGCTGCGCGCCCGCTCGCTGCCCGGCCGCCACAACTGGCAGAACGCAGCCGCCGCCTACGCCGCGGCCCGCGGCGTCGGCATTCCGGCGGAGGACGCGGCCGAGGGACTGATGACCTTCCCGGGTCTCGCTCACCGCATGGAGACCGTGGGCCATGTCGGCCGCGTACGCTTCGTCAACGACTCCAAGGCCACCAACACGGACGCTGCGCGCCAGGCGATGTCGAGCTATCCGAAGTTCTTCTGGATCGCCGGCGGCCAGCCCAAGGCTGGCGGCGTCGAAGGGCTCTCCGATCTCTTCCCACGCATCGAGAAGGCCTATCTGATCGGCGAGGCCGCGCCGGCCTTCGCCCAGACGCTGCGCGGCAAGGCCGAGTTCGCCGAGTGCGGGACCATCGCCGCGGCTGTGGCCCGCGCCTATGCCGACGCCTCGGCCAGCGGCCAGGACGCGGTGGTGTTGCTGTCGCCGGCCTGCGCCTCGTTCGACCAGTTCACCGATTTCGAGGCCCGCGGGGAGGCGTTCCGCGCCGCCGTGGAATCCCTGGGAAAGCTTGAAGCCAAAGGAGCGCGCGCATGAGCGCATCCCCAGCCCACGCCTTCGCCCGCAGCGACCGCTCGCCAGTCGGCGTGTGGTGGTGGACCATCGACCGCTGGCTCCTGGGCGTCGTCGCCGTGCTGATCGGCCTCGGCGTGCTGCTGTCGTTCGCCGCCAGCCCTGCGGCGGCCGCGCGGATGAACGTCGGCGATCCGTTCCACTTCGCCGTGCGCCAGTGCGTGTTCGCCATGGGCGCCGCGGTGATCCTGGTGGGCGTCTCGATGCTGGAGGTGAAGGCGATCCGCCGGGCGGCGTTCTTCATCTATCTGGCGGCGATCGCGGTGATGATCGCGCTGCCGTTCATCGGCCACAACGCCAAGGGCGCGACACGCTGGCTGGAGCTGGGCGGGTTCACGCTACAGCCGTCGGAATTCATGAAGCCGGCGCTGATCATCCTGGTCGCCTGGATGTTCTCCGAAGGCCAGAAGGGGCAGGGCGTGCCGGGGGTGACCATCGCCTTCGCGCTCTATCTGGTGTCGGTCGGCCTGCTGCTGATCCAGCCGGACGTGGGCCAGACGGTGCTGATCACCGTGGCGTTCGGCGCCGCGTTCTGGATGGCCGGCGTGCCGCTGTCGTGGGTGATGCTGCTGGCTGGGGCCGCGCTAGCGATGCTGTCCAGCACCTATTTCCTGTTCGGCCACGTGGCCAGCCGCGTGAACCGCTTCCTCAGTCCCGACAAGGCCGACACCCATCAGGTGGACCGCGCCGCCGAGGCCATCGCCGCCGGCCATGTCTTCGGTCGCGGCCCGGGCGAGGGCGTGATGAAGCGCCACGTCCCCGACTTGCACACCGATTTCATCTATTCCGTCGCCGCGGAAGAGTATGGGCTGGTCTTCTCGCTGCTGCTGATCTCGCTGTTCGCCTTCGTGGTGATCCGTGGGCTCTACAAGGCGATGAAGCTGTCGGACCCTTTCGAGCAGGTGGCAGCGGCCGGGCTGTTCGTGCTGGTCGGCCAGCAGGCGTTCATCAATGTCGCGGTGAACCTCAACCTGATTCCGACCAAGGGCATGACCCTGCCGTTCATCTCCTATGGCGGCTCGTCGATGCTGGCCATGGGCCTGACTTTGGGCATGGCGCTGGCGCTGACGCGGCGGCGACCCGGCGCCTACACCCAGGGCGATGGGCTGGCCAAGGGCGGCGGTTTCACCTAGTCCGGCGGCCATGCGCAAGATCGCCGTCGTCGCCGCCGGGGGCACCGGCGGACACCTGTTCCCCGCCCAGGCGCTGGCCGAGGCGCTGATCGCGCGCGGCTGGCGCATCGTTCTGGCCTCCGACGCCCGGGTCGCCGCCTTCGCCGAGGACTTTCCGGCCGAACAGCGCATCGGGCTGTCGGCGCGCACCTTCCGCCGGGGCGACCCTGTCGGCATGGCGCAGGCGGGCCTGGCGATCGTCGGCGGCGTCATGCAGGCGCGCCGGGCGTTCAAGGTGATCGATCCCGCCGTCGTGGTAGGCTTCGGTGGCTATCCCTCGGTGCCGGGACTGCTGGCCGGGATCACCCAGGGCCGACCGACGGTGGTGCACGAACAGAACGCGGTGATGGGCCGCGCCAACCGCCGCCTGGCCGCTCATGTGACCACCGTCGCCTGCGCCTTTCCCGTGCTGCAGAAGGCCCCGCCGAAGGTCGCCAAGCGGGCGATCGTGGTCGGCAATCCGGTGCGGCCCGAGATCCGAGCCATCGCCGACGCGCCTTATGAGACGCCGAAGCCTGGAGAGCCGCTACGCCTGCTGATCACCGGCGGCAGCCAAGGTGCGCGGCTGATCTCCGAACTCGTGCCCAACGCCATCGCCGCCTTGCCGGAGAGCTTGCGCGACCGCTTGTCGGTGCAGCAGCAGACGCGGCCGGAATCCATGGAGATCGCCCAGAAGATCTACGCGGACGCCTGCGTCGAGGCGGAGATCGCGCCGTTCTTCCGCGACATGGCCGGTCGGCTGAAGGCGGCGCATCTGGTGATCGGACGCTCCGGTGCGGGCAGCGTCTGCGAGTTCGCGGCGGCGGGTAAGCCGGCGATCCTGATCCCACTGGCCATCGCGCTGGACGACGACCAGGGCCAGAACGCCCGCCTTCTGGCCGACGCGGGGGGCGCGGAAATCCTGCGCGAGAGCGCGCTTACGGTCGACAGCCTGCGGGAAGTGCTGGCCCGCCTGCTGGGCGATCCAGCCGCCCTGGCCAGGATGGCGGCCGCCTCGCGCTCGGTCGCCAAGCCGGACGCCGCCGAACGCCTCGCCGACGTCGTGGAGCAAACCGCGCAAGTCCGCTAAGGCATGGCCATGAACCGACGTCCCGTCCCCTTCGAACTCGGCCCCGTGCACTTCATCGGCATCGGCGGCATCGGCATGAGCGGCATCGCCGAGATCATGCTGCGCATCGGCTACACCGTGCAGGGGTCCGACGCGCGCGCCAGCGCCAACACCGAGCGACTGGAGAAGCTGGGGGTCAAGGTGTTCATTGGCCAGGACGCGGCCAACGTCGAACACGCTTCGGCGGTGGTCTATTCGACGGCGATCAAGGCCGACAACGTAGAGATGGCCGCGGCGCGCGAACGACGTCTGCCGCTGGTCCATCGAGGCGAAATGCTCGCGGAGCTGACCCGCCTTCATTACTCGGTGGCGGTGGGCGGCACCCACGGCAAGACCACCACGACGTCGATGGTGGCGGCGCTGCTGGACGCCGGCGGGATGGATCCGACCGTGGTGAATGGCGGGATCATCAACGCCTATGGCACCAACGCCAAGGTCGGCGAGGGCGACTGGATCGTCGTCGAGGCCGACGAGAGCGATGGCACCTTCCTGAAGCTCAAGTCGACCTGTGCGATCGTCACCAACATCGACCCCGAGCATCTGGACCACTACGGCGACTTCGACTCGGTGAAGCGGGCGTTCCAGCAATTCGTCGAGAATGTGCCGTTCTACGGCTTCGCCGCGGTGTGCACCGACCATCCCGAGGTGCAGGCGATGGCCGCCCGCGTCGAGAACCGTCGGGTGATCCCCTACGGCGTCAATCCGCAGGCCGAGGTGCGGGCCGAGAACATCACCATGGGGCCGGACGGCTCGCGCTTCGACGCGGTGTTCGATCCTCACGACCCGCAGATCCAGGTCGAGCGGTGGGACGACCTGCACCTGCCGATGGCCGGGCACCACAACGTCATGAATTCGCTGGCCGCCATCGCCGTCGCGCGCGAGCTGGGTGTGGGCCAGGACAACATCCGCAAGGGGCTGACCGGGTTTGCGGGCGTTGGCCGGCGGTTCACCACCGTCGGCGTGGCGCGCGGCGTGCGGATCATCGACGACTACGGTCACCATCCGGTGGAGATCGCCGCGGTGCTGCGCGCGGCGCGCGCGGTGACCAGCGGGCGGGTCGTGGCGGTGGTCCAGCCGCACCGCTATTCGCGGCTGCACGACCTGTTCCAGGAATTCTGCGCCTGCTTCAACGACGCCGACGTGGTGGTGGTCTCCGACGTCTACACCGCCGGCGAGACGCCGATCGAGGGCGCCAACCGCGACTCCCTGGTGGAGGGCCTGCGCCGCTTCGGCCATCGTCGCGCCCTGCCGTTGTCGGGGGCCTACGACCTCGCCCGCGTGGTCGGCGAGGAAGCGCGCGAGGGGGATCTCGTCGTTTGCCTGGGCGCTGGCGACATCACCGCCTGGGCGCACGCGCTGCCGGCGCAGCTCGAGGCCCAGGCCCAGCCCTCGACATGAACTGGCGCGACCGCCTGCCGCCTGTGCGGGGAACGCTGCTGCGAGACGAGCCGTTGGCGCCGTTCACCTGGTTCCGCGTGGGCGGACCTGCCGAACTGGTGTTCCTGCCCGAAGACGAGGACGATCTGGCCGGCTTCCTGGCTGGCCTGGACCCCGGCGTGCCGGTGACGCCGCTGGGCGTCGGCTCCAACACCCTCGTGCGCGACGGCGGAGTGGAGGGCGTGGTGATCCGCCTGGGCCGCGGTTTCGCCAGGGTCGAGCCGCGGGGCGAGGCGAGGATCTTCGCCGGCGCCGCGGTGCCCGACGCCATCGTCGCACGCGACGCGGCGAGGGCGGGGATCGCGGGGCTGGAGTTCTACCGCGGCGTGCCTGGCGCGATCGGCGGCGCCTGCATCATGAACGCCGGCTGCTACGGCGCGGAGACCAAGGACGTGCTGGTGGAAGCCTACGCGGTCACCCGCGCAGGCGACCGGCTGACGCTGTCCAACGCCGAGATGGCGTTCAGCTATCGCAAGTCGGCGAGGGCGGCGCAGGGCGACCTGATCGTCACAGGCGCGCTGTTCCAGGGGACGCCCGACGAACCGGCCGCCATCGAGGCGCGGATGGGTGAGATCACCGCCAAGCGCGAGCAGTCGCAGCCGATCCGCGAGAAGACTGGCGGCTCCACGTTCAAGAACCCGCCCGGACGATCGTCGTGGAAGCTGATCGACGACGCGGGCTGGCGCGGCAAGCCGTTCGGCGGGGCGATGTTCTCACCGCTGCATACGAATTTCCTGATCAACACCGGCGAGGCGAGCGCCGCCGACCTGGAGGGCCTGGGCGAGGCGGTGCGCGCCGACGTGAAGGCCAAGTTCGGCGTAGACCTCGAATGGGAGATCAAGCGGATCGGTCGGCCTGCGTGATCCGCACCTTGAGCGGCCTGGACATCGATCCGGGGCGCAGGCCAAGCTGGGCGCCCGCCCGATCTTCCGATGTGAGCGCGCCATGAAGCCCAGCATGAACCTTCCGCTCGCCGCTCTGGTGATGGGTCTGGCGTTGGCGGGGCCCGCCGCGGCCCAGGACCTCGCGGCCGGCGCGGTCGAGGTGCGCGAGCGCGCCCTGAAGGACACCACCGCCTGGGACATCGTGGAATCGCTGACCACAGAGGTCGGCGCCCGCCCGACCGGCTCGCCCGCCATGGAGCGCGCCAAGGACTGGGGTATCGCCAAGCTGAAGGCGCTGGGGTTCCAGAACGTCCACGCGGAGCCCTTCGTGGCCGGCGCCTGGACGCGCGGACCCGAGAGCGCCGAGGTCGTCGCGCCCTACGCCCAGAAGCTTCAGATCCTTGGCATGGGCCGATCGCCTTCGACGCCGCGTGGCGGAATCGAAGGCGAGCTCGTGTTCTTCGACTCGCTGGAGGCGCTGACCGCGGCGCCTCTGGGATCGCTGAACGGCAAGATCGCGGTGATCAACCAGCCGATGCTGAAGGCGCAGGACGGCTCCGGCTACGGCTTCCTCAACCGCAACCGCACGCGCGGGCCGGGGGAGGCGTCGAAGCGCGGGGCGGCGGCCTTCCTGGTGCGCTCGCTGTCGACCGACGACACGCGCCTGCCGCACGCCGGCGCCCTGACCTGGCCGGAAGGCGTCAAGCCGATCCCGGCCGCGGCGCTGTCCGTGCCTGACGCCCAACTTCTCGACCGCATGGCGGCGCGCGGCGCGCCCGTGCGCGTGCGGCTGAACATGACCTCGACCATGACCGACAAGGCGCTGGCCTGGAACGTGGTGGGCGAGATTCCCGGCTCTGCGCCGGGGGAAATCGTGGTGGTCGGCGGACATCTGGATTCCTGGGACGCCGGGACCGGCGCGATCGACGATGCGGCCGGCGTCGCCATCACCACCGCGGCGGCCAAGCTGGCGGGCTCGGCGCCCGGCGGCCTGCGCCGCACGCTGCGCGTGGTGATGTGGGGCGCCGAGGAGATGGACTACAGCGGCGCGGCCTACGCTGAAGCGCACAAGGACGAGGTCGCCGCCATGGTGATGGTGGGCGAAAGCGACACCGGGCCTGGCCCCGTTTGGCGCGTGCGCCTGCCGAAGGGCTCGGCTCAGCACCCGGCGATGCGGGCGTTCACCGCGGCGCTGGCGCCGCTCACCGTGGTGGTCGCGCCCGAGCCCTCGACCTTCGGCGGCTCCGACGTGGCCGGCCTGATCAAGCTGGGCGCGCCGGTGGCGAGCCTGAGTCCGGATGCGACACGTTATTTCGACCTGCACCATTCGGCCGACGACACGCTCGACAAGATCGACCCGCGCGATCTCGCCCAGAGCGTCGCAGTGTGGGCGAGCTTGCTCTATGCGGTGGGCGCCAGCGACGTGGACTTCCGCGCGCTGGCGATCCAGTAACCGCGCCGTCGACACCCGACTCTCAAGAGGATTCCCATGGCCCTACCGCTCGCCGGACACCACGTCGCCGTCCTGCTGGGCGGGCTGTCGTCAGAGCGTGAGGTCAGTCTCGTGTCGGGCGCGGCCTGCGCCGACGCCCTCGAGCAGTTGGGCGCGAAGGTGACCCGGGTCGACGCGGGCCGGGATCTGGCCGCAGTACTGACCAGCCTGAAGCCCGACGTCTGCTTCAACGCCTTGCACGGGGAATGGGGAGAGGATGGCTGCGTCCAGGGCGTGCTGGAGACGCTGGGCCTGCCCTACACCCACTGCGGGGTGCTGGCCTCGGCCCTGGCGATGGACAAGGCCAAGTCCAAGGCGGTGCTTGCGGCGGCGGGCGTCACAGTGCCGGGCGGTGGCCTGTTCAACCGCTTTGAGGCGGCGGCCTCTCACGTGATGGCGCCCCCCTACGTCGTGAAGCCGAACGCCGAGGGCTCCTCCGTAGGCGTGTTCATCGTGCAGGAGGGCGCCAACACCCCGCCGCAGGAGATCGCCGAGCCCTCCTGGACCTACGGCGAGGAGGTGATGATCGAGCCCTATGTGCGCGGCAAGGAACTCGCCGTCGGCGTCATGGACGGCAAGGCGATGACGGTCACCGAGATCATTCCGCGTTCAGGATTCTACGACTTCCACGCCAAGTATGGCGAAGGTGGTTCGGAGCACGTGATTCCCGCCAGCTTGCCGACAGAAGTCTTTGAAAAGGCAAAGAAACTGGCTGAGCGCGCGCATGCGGCGCTGGGCTGCCGCGGGGCGACCCGTTCGGACCTGCGTTATGACGACATTAACGACATTCTGGTCCTTCTGGAGGTGAACACGCAGCCCGGCATGACGCCCACCTCGCTCGTCCCCGAGCAGGCGGCGCATCAGGGCGTGCCGTTCGACCGTCTGGTGCTTTGGATAACGGAGGACGCCTATGCCCGCAGCTCTGCGGGGGGGATCGCGAACGCAGGCGAAACCCCGGGTAAAGGCGCCCGCTAGTTCCCCGAAGTCGCGGGCTCAGCAGAGCCGCGGCGGCGTCTACACGCCTGGCAAGCTGGGCACGGCGCAAGGCGTCGGACTGTCTCCCCATCATGCGCTGCTGGCCGCCGGCGGCGTGCTGGCTGTGGCGCTGATCGCCACCCTGGCCACCGGTCATCGCGGCGAGCGGGCCGGCGCCGACATCTCGGCGCGGATCGACAAGATGTTCGCCAGCCTGGGCTTCCGGGCGCGCGCCGTGCACGTCGAGGGCGCCTCGGCGCTGGCGATGCCGGACATCCTGCAGGCGGCCGGCGTCTACAAGGATCAACCGCTGCTGGGCATGGACCTGGAAGCGATGCGCAAGCGCGTCGAACAGGTCGGCTGGGTCAAGCAGGCGCGGATCGTGCGCCTGTTGCCCGTCACCATGGTGGTGGCGGTGGTCGTGCACTATCAACTGGCGGTCTGGCAACACGGCGGCAAGAGCCTGGTGGTCGACGACCATGGCCGGGTCATCCCCGAGGCGGACGCGGGGCGCTTTCCGGGCTTGCCCCTGGTGGTCGGCGAGGGCGCCAACGAGCACGCGCCGGAGATTCTACCGGCCATCGCCCAGCGTCCGCGCCTGAAGGATCGACTGGAAGCCCTGGTGCGCGTCGACGACCGCCGCTGGGACCTGCGGATGAAGGACGGATCGCTGGTGCAGCTGCCGGCGGTCGGAGAACAAGAGGCGCTGATGCAGCTGGACCAACTCGATCAGCGCACGCGGATCCTGGAGCTCGGTTTCGAGCGCATCGATCTGCGCGATCCGGACATGGTGGCCGTTCGGCCGCGCGACGGGGCCCTTCCGGGCCAGCTCGTCGCCGGCGGGGCGTGAGGGACTTGGTGGGTGGAGCGGTGAAATTGGCGACGCGGGTCGAGGAACGTAAGGACACGCGCGAGGGCCTGAAGGCCGCGCTGGGACGTGCGCCAGTGATGGCGGCGGTGGATCTGGGGGCCTCGAAGGTCACCTGCTTCATCATGAAGCCGGAGGGCGTTCGTCGCGCGGACCGCACCCTGACCTGCGCCGGCGTCGGCTATGTGCAGTCGCGCGGCGTGCGCAGCGGCGCGATCGTCAATCTGGACGAGGCCTCGGAGGCCATCGCCCAGGCGGTGGAGCGGGCCGAGAACGTCGCGGGTGTGAACGTCCAGGGCGTCACGGTGGCGACCTCGGGCGGGCAGTTGACCAGCAGCCGGGTCGCCGGGCGCGTTTCGCTGGGCGCCAAACCGATCTCCGACAACGACCTGGTGCGCGGCATTCAGGCGGCGCTGGGCCAGATCCGGCTGCCCGGCCGTCGCGCGGTGCATATCCTGCCGATCGCCTGGGCGGTGGACGGACAGGGCGGGGTGCGCGATCCGCGCGCCATGTTCGGCCGTACGCTTAGCGTCGAACTGCTGGTGGTGTCGATCAGCGAGGCGGTGATCCAGACGTTGGCGGCCAGCGTCGAGCGCGCGCACCTGCAGTTCGAGGGCGTGGTGGCGGCGCCGTTCGTCTCGGCGCTTGCGGCGCTGGAAGAAGACGAGATGGACCTCGGCGCGGTCTGCATCGACATGGGCGGCGGATCGACGTCGGCGGCGGTGTTCTCCGGCGGCAGCGTGGTCCACGTGGACACCATTCCGGTCGGCGGCCAGCACGTCACCCAGGATATCGCTCGCGGGCTTTCGACGTCGATCGCCGGCGCCGAGCGCATCAAGACCCTGCACGGTTCGGCCATCGCCTCGGCCAATGAGGACCGCGAGATGATCGAAGCCCCGCCGCGTGGCGACGATCCGGGCGCGGGCCCGGTGGTCGCGCCGCGGTCGTTGCTGAAGGGCATCATCGCCCCGCGCGTCGAAGAGACGCTGGAGCTGCTGCGCGACCGGTTGAAAGCCTCGGGCGCGCCGCTCGAAGCCGGTGCGGGCATCGTGCTGACCGGCGGCGCTTCGCAACTGGCTGGCGTGCGCGAAGTCGCCGTGCGGGTGTTCGACCGTCCCGTTCGGCTGGGACGGCCGCGCCGCGTGCCCCACCTGGCGGACGCCGCCTCGGGTCCCGCGTTCTGCGCGGCGGCCGGCGTGCTGCATCGTTCGGCCTTCGGACCGCGCGAAGCGGTGTCGGCCAGGGCGCTTGCGTCGGCCAAGCTGCGCCGCGAGGCTCTGGACCCTGGCGCCAACCCGGTGGCCAAGGCCGCGGCCTGGTTGCGTGAAAATCTTTAGCCGCCAGGTTGTCGCAGCAGCGCGCCGGAGACGTGCGCTACGCCTTGCGCAGCAAGAAAAATGAGCTGTTTACGCGGGTCGACGGACCTCCGAGTCAGTGTATGCGGTTAACTCGCAATTAAGGATGCTGGTCGCCTAGTTAACCCATCCTGAAGGATGCGTCGGCAACGCGGGTCGCCGGCGCCTTGCATTGAATCTGGCGGAGGACGCAGGCCCCATGGCAATCGCACTTTCAGCGCCGCGGGCGACGGAATTGAAGCCGCGCATCGTGGTGTTCGGCGTCGGCGGGGCCGGCGGCAACGCAGTCAACAACATGATCGAGGCCGGCCTCGAAGGGGTCGAGTTCGTCGTCGCCAACACCGACGCCCAACAACTGGCGTTCTCCAAGACCGACCGCCGCATCCAGCTCGGCGTGCAGGTGACCCAGGGTCTGGGCGCGGGCGCGCATCCGGAAGTCGGCATGAGCGCGGCCGAGGAGTCGATCCCCGAGATCGGCGAGAACCTCGACGGCGCCCACATGATCTTCATCACCGCCGGCATGGGCGGCGGCACCGGCACCGGAGCCGCCCCGATCATCGCCAAGTGTGCCCGTGAGCGCGGCATCCTGACGGTCGGCGTGGTCACCAAGCCCTTCACCTTCGAAGGCCGCCACCGCATGCGGCTGGCCGATGCGGGCATCGCCGAGCTGCAACGCTACGTCGACACCCTGATCGTCATCCCAAACCAGAACCTGTTCCGCGTCGCCAACGAACGCACGACCTTCGCCGAAGCCTTCGGCATGGCCGATCAGGTGCTGCACTCCGGCGTGCGCTCGATCACCGACCTGATGGTGCTGCCGGGCCTGATCAACCTCGACTTCGCCGACGTCCGCACGGTCATGACCGAGATGGGCAAGGCGATGATGGGCACGGGCGAGGCGACCGGCGACGACCGCGCGCTGATGGCCGCCCAGAACGCGATCCAGAACCCGCTGCTGGACGAAGTGTCGCTGAAGGGCGCCAAGGCCGTGCTGGTCAACGTCACCGGCGGCATGGACATGACCCTGCTGGAAGTCGACGAGGCCGCCAACGCCATCTCCGAACAGGTCGACCCGGAAGCCAACATCATCTTTGGCGCGGCCTTCGACCCGAGCCTGGACGGCATGATCCGCGTGTCGGTGGTCGCCACCGGCATGGATGGCGCGTCTATCGCCGCCATCGAGCCCAAGGTCGAGCGCCGGTCCCTGGCGGCCGACCCGCTGCGCGCCGACGTCGCGGCCAGTGCTGTCGCCGCGCCGGCAGAGCCGGTGATTGCC
>NZ_JAUXZW010000375.1 GCF_030693805.1 Phenylobacterium sp. | reverse complement strand
GATCGTATAATTTCAGTTAGTTGCCATGGCGTAGCAACAATCAGATTGTCAGTTATTTTGTATGGACTTGGACACTCTGGCACAACGAAAAATGATTTATTGGGATTTAAGTCCTGAATAGTAATTGTCATTGATTTGGTGCGTTGCGGATTTGGTGTGAATTTGGCATCAATGACAGCCAAACAATCTTCGCCCCTGAAAATCAGAAGATCGCATTCAGTTCCATCTGCCGTTCGGTAAAAGAAATAATTGTATTCGTCGCCTAAGGTATTGATGATGTCTTCAATCACATAACCTTCCCATAGGTTACCAAGTAATGGATGTCGAAGCAAATTTTCATAATCTGAAATATTCAGGAGGTAATTGACAATTCCGGAATCCCGGATATAAATTTTTGGCGACTTCACCGTTCTTTTGCCGATATTTGAATGCCACGGTTGCAGAAGCCTGACTATAAAAGACCGCTCGAAAAAGGAAATGGCATTGCTTACAGACGGTGAAGATATTCCAAGTGAATTGCTCAAACTGCTGCTGTTAAGCATTCCTCCCTGAGTGGCCGAAATCATTTGCAATAACCGTTGCAGGTTGGCAGGAGAAGCGCTTAATCCCAATAACCGCAAATCACGCTCAATGTAAGCCGAAATAAAAGATTTAAACCACTCCTTGCGAATGTGCTGATCATCCATTAAAAACGGGTCAGGAAATCCGCCTTTTAACCAATGGTTTCTGAAATCGCTTAATTGCTGTATTTCAGTGTGTTCAAATGGCGTCAACTCAAGATAGACGATTCGTCCGGCAAGGGTTTCATTGCTTAAAAATAACAATTCAGGACTTGCTGATCCGAGTAAAATAAACCGCGCATTTACCCGGTTGCTGTCAATAACTGAACGTAGAATTGGGAAAAGTTCAGGTCTTCTTTGAATTTCGTCAATAATTACTGTTTTATCCGTTAGCGCATTTAAAAATTCGACAGGATGGTCAAGAGCGCCCGAATCCGCAGGGTTTTCAAGATCAAGGTAAATAC
>NZ_JAUXZW010000374.1 GCF_030693805.1 Phenylobacterium sp. | reverse complement strand
GAACCAGAAGGCCAACAACGACGGCCCCGACGAGAACCAGAAGCTGTATTGCGTCTATGTCGCGATCGGCCAGAAGCGTTAGACCGTCGCGCAGTTCGTGACGGTGCTCGAAGAGCGCGGCGCGCTCGACTATTCGATCATCGTCGCCGCGACGGCCTCGGATCCCGCGCCGATGCAGTTCCTCGCGCCCTTCTCCGGCTGCGCGATGGGCGAATATTTCCGCGACAACGGCATGCACGCCGTGATCATCTATGACGACTTGTCCAAGCAGGCCGTGGCCTATCGCCAGATGTCCCTGCTGCTGCGCCGCCCGCCGGGCCGCGAGGCCTATCCGGGCGACGTGTTCTATCTCCACTCCCGCCTGCTCGAGCGCGCGGCGAAGATGGGCGAGGACGCCGGCCTCGGCTCGCTGACGGCGCTGCCGGTCATCGAGACGCAGGCGAACGACGTGTCCGCCTACATCCCGACCAACGTGATCTCGATCACCGACGGCCAGATCTTCCTGGAAACCGACCTGTTCTTCCAGGGCATCCGCCCCGCGGTGAACGTCGGCATCAGCGTGTCGCGCGTGGGATCGTCCGCCCAGATCAAGGCGATGAAGACGGTCGCCGGGCCGATCAAGGGCGAACTCGCCCAGTATCGCGAGATGGCCGCCTTCGCGAAGTTCGGCTCCGACCTCGACGCCTCCACCCAGCGCATGCTGGCGCGCGGCGAGCGCCTGACCGAGCTGCTGAAGCAACCCCAGTACTCGCCGCTGGCCGTCGAGGAGCAGGTCTGCGTGATCTACGCCGGCACCCGCGGCTATCTGGACGGCATCGCAGTCGGCGACATCGGACGCTTCGAACAGGAATTTCTGGCGCGCCTGCACGGCAAGCATCAGCCGCTGCTGGACTCGATCCGCACCAAGAAGGAACTCTCGGCCGATCTCGAGGACGAGCTCAAGAAGGCGCTGGTCGCCTTCAACGAAACCTTCGCGTAAGGCCGACCCGCCAGATGGCCAGCCTCAAGGAAATGCGCAATCGGATCGGAAGCGTGCGCGCCACGCAGAAGATCACGAAGGCGATGCAGATGGTGGCGGCGGCCAAGCTGCGCCGCGCGCAGGACAACGCCCAGAGCGCGCGGCCCTATGCGGCGCGCATGGCCGCGGTGATCGCCAATCTGGCGGCGGGCATCTCCGGCGACGGCGCGCCCCGCCTGCTGGTCGGCACGGGGGCGGATCGCCGCCACCTTGTCGTGGTGGCCACCGCCGACCGCGGCCTGTCCGGCGGCTTCAACTCCAGCATCGTGCGCGCCGCGCGCGAGCGGATCGGCAGCCTGATCGGCCAGGGCAAGGACGTTAAGATCATCACCGTCGGCAAGAAGGCGCGCGACCAGCTGCGCCGTCTGTTCGGCGCCAATTTCATCGCCCACTTCGACGCCGGCGGCGCGCCGTCGCTCGCCGTCGCCGAGCAGGTGTCGGGCGAGATCCGCCGCCTGTTCGAGGCCGGCGAAGTCGACGTGGTCACCCTCTACTTCAGCCGCTTCAAGTCGGTGGTCACCCAGACGCCCACCGCCCAGCAGCTGATCCCGGCCCAGGTCGAAGGGGCCGCGCCGCTGGTCGATCTCAAGGGTGCGTCCTACGAGTACGAGCCGGACGAGGAGACCATCCTCGACACCCTGCTGCCGCGCAACATCACCACCCAGCTGTTCTCGGCGATGCTCGAGAACCAGGCCGGCTTCTTCGCCGCCCAGATGGCCGCGATGGACAACGCCACCCGCAACGCAGGCGACATGATCGCCGGCCTCACCCTGCAATATAACCGCACACGCCAGGCGCAGATCACCAAGGAGCTGATCGAGATCATCTCCGGCGCCGAGGCGCTCTAGACCACAAGAGAGTTGGACCCTATGGCCATCACCACCGAGAAAGCTCCCGCGAAGAAGGCGGCCCCCAAGGCCCCGAAGGTCCCCGCTGCGGCGGCTTCGGCCGCGGGCGCGGCGACCATCCAGGGCGTCGCCACCGGGCGCGTCGTGCAGATCATCGGCGCCGTCGTCGACGTCGAGTTCGAAGGCCACCTGCCGGCCATTCTGAACGCGCTGGAAACCACCAACATCGACCAGCGGACCGGCGCGCCGTTCCGCCTCGTGCTGGAAGTCGCCCAGCACCTGGGTGAGAACACCGTGCGCACCATCGCCATGGACACCACCGAGGGCCTGACCCGCGGCCAGCCGGTGACCGACAGCGGTCGCAACATCACCGTGCCGGTGGGACCTGCGACGCTCGGCCGGATCATGAACGTCATCGGCGACCCGATCGACGAGGCCGGCCCGATCAACTCCAACTTCACCAGCGGCATCCACCGCGAGGCGCCGTCGTTCGCCGAGCAGTCGACCTCGGCCGAAGTCCTGGTGACGGGCATCAAGGTCGTCGACATGCTGTGCCCCTACACCAAGGGCGGCACGATCGGCCTGTTCGGCGGCGCGGGCGTCGGCAAGACCGTGACGATGCAGGAGCTGATCAACAACATCGCCAAGGCCTACGGCGGCTACTCGGTGCTGGCCGGCGTCGGCGAACGCACCCGCGAAGGCAACGACCTCTATCACGAGATGATCGAGTCCGGCGTGAACCAGGCGGGCGGCGGCGGCGAGAGCCGATGCACCCTGGTCTACGGCCAGATGAACGAGCCTCCCGGCGCCCGCGCCCGCGTGGCCCTGACCGGCCTGGCGCAAGCCGAGTACTTCCGCGACCAGGAAGGCAAGGACGTGCTGCTGTTCATCGACAACATCTTCCGCTTCACCCAGGCCGGTTCGGAAGTGTCGGCGCTGCTCGGCCGCATCCCCTCCGCCGTGGGCTATCAGCCGACGCTGGCGACCGAGATGGGCAACCTGCAGGAGCGGATCACCTCGACGTCCAAGGGTTCGATCACCTCGGTGCAGGCGATCTATGTTCCCGCCGATGACCTGACCGACCCGGCGCCCGCCGCCTCGTTCGCCCACTTGGACGCGACCACCGTTCTGTCCCGCGACATCGCCGCCCAGGCGATCTTCCCGGCGGTGGATCCGCTCGACTCCACCTCGCGGATCATGGACCCGCTGGTGATCGGCGAGGAACACTACCGCACCGCCCGCCGGGTCCAGGAGATCCTGCAGCAGTACAAGGCGCTGAAGGACATCATCGCCATCCTGGGCATG
>NZ_JAUXZW010000373.1 GCF_030693805.1 Phenylobacterium sp. | reverse complement strand
GAGGTGCTGCTCCGCCGGGTGCTCTACGAAGACGTCAAGCTGGAGACCGAGTACGGGCGCGAGCTGCCGCAGGTGCGCGCCGACCGCGGCCAGCTCGAGACCGCGGTGATGAACCTCGCGGTCAACGCCCGCGACGCCGTGCGCGCGCATGGCGGCGGCGCCGTGCGCATCCGCACCGCGCGGGTCACGGAGGCCGAGGCAGCCGCCCTGGGCTATGCCGGCGCGGTCGGGCCGCAGGCGCTGATCGAGGTGTCAGACGACGGCCCCGGCATCCCGTCCGAGGTGATCGACAAGATCTTCGACCCGTTCTTCACCACCAAGCCGGTGGGCGAGGGCACAGGCTTGGGCCTGGCCACCGTCTACGGCATCGTCAAGCAATCGGACGGCTGGATCCACGTCCATTCCAAGCCCGGCGAGGGCGCGGCGTTCCGCATCTTCCTGCCGGTGCACATCCCCACGGCCAGCGAGATCGCCGCGGCGGCGGAGCCGGTGAAGCTCACCAGGCCAGCGGCGCGCGACCTGTCGGGCGCCGGGCGGATCCTGTTCGTCGAGGACGAGGACGCGGTGCGCGGCGTGGCCGCCAAGCTGCTGCGCGCCCGTGGCTACGAGGTGATCGAGGCGGCCAGCGGCGAAGAGGCTCTGGAGCTCGCGGAGGAGCACGCTGGCACCATCGACCTGATGATCTCCGACGTGGTCATGCCGGGCATGCAGGGCCCTGACCTGCTCAAGCAGGCGCGCCAGTACCTGGGCGAAGCGCCGGTGATGTTCATCTCCGGCTACGCGGAGGCGGAGTTCTCGAACCTGCTGGAAGGCGAGCGCAACATCTCGTTCCTGCCCAAGCCGATCGACATCAAGACGCTCGCCGAGCGCGTGAAGCTGGAACTCCAGAAGGCGGCGTGAGACGGACCGCGTTTTCAGCGGCGAGCGGGACCACGGTTCTTTCTTTCGCAAGGCGAGAAGCAAGCGACGAGATCGCTGCGAGCGGCAGGCCTTACTTCCGTTTCTGCTTGCGGGCGGCGTAGCGCGCGTCGCGGGCGGCTTTTTGCGCGGCCTTCAGCTCCAGGTCACGGGCTTCCTGGTCGATCGCCTCGGCTTCTTGTGTGGCGGCGGTTTCGATCGCGACCTGTTCACGCTTGGCGGCCTTGGCGGCCTGGCGCTCGGTGCGCACTCGTTCCAGCTCAGCGGCCTTTTCGGCCTGACGTTGAGCGAGGTTCGGGTCGGTGACCGTGGGTTTGGGGCGGAACTTGGCCAGCAGGGCCTGCTTGGCCGCGGCGGCGGCTGCGGCGCGGTCGGCGAAACTGTTGTTCTTGAGGTCTCTCATCTCGGATCCAGCTGACCCGGCCCGATGACCGGTCTGAAGGCGTCACATCTAGCGGATAACCGCCGTCCCTCAAGTCCGGTTGCGCCGTTGCGGCGCTCAAAAAGTTGAGGGTCAGCCCCAGCTTTCGACGGCCCCGCGGCGGCGACCTGGGGAGACCGGGGCCGCCAGCTTGGTGAGCGGCAAGGCCGGCTCGTCGGCGGCCGAGCCATAGAGCCAGCCCTGCGCGAAGTCGACGCCGGCGCGTCGCACCGCTTCTTCCGCCTGGGGGGTCTCGACCATCTCGGCCAGGGTCTTGACCCCCAGCTCCGCGCACATGCGCACCAGATGACGGATGAATGTCGCACCGCGACCGCCGTGCTGGAGTTCGCGGATATAGCGGCCGTCGATCTTCACCACGTCGAGGCTGAGCTGCTGCAAGTAGGCAAGGGAGGCCGCGCCCGCGCCGAAGTCGTCGAGGCACACCCGGCAGCCTTCCGCGCGAAGCGCCTGGAGGTGGCGGTCGGCCAACCCAAGGTCGTCGATCGCCGCGCTCTCGGTCAGCTCGAAGATCAGCCGATGTCGCGCCTCGCCCGACCCACGGATGATGCGGCGCGCCTGTTCGACGAAGTCGCTGCTGCAGATCGTGCGCCCGGAGATGTTCACCGCCAGCGTCAGGTCTTGCGAGGTGGTCAGCCGTTCCACCGTGCGTTCCAAAATCGCCAGGTCGAGGGGCTCGATAAGGTCCAGTTCCTCGGCCATGCGGATGATCGGGAAAGGGCTAGCCTCGGCTCCGAAGCGGACCAGCACCTCGTAGTGGTGCAGCGCGCCGCCGGCCTTCAGATCGACGACGGGCTGATAGACCAGCCGGAAGTTCTTGCGGGCCACGGCTTCTCCCAGCGCGCCGGCCTCCATCATGGTTCGCCGCAGGGAGGCCTGCACGGCCTCTCCCAACGTCATCGGGTTGTCCAGGTCCAACCCGTCGCGGATGAAGCTGTCGAGCGAGAAGCGGATCGCGCGCAGCACCTTGCCGGCCGAGGGGTCGTCGTCCAGCGGCAGGCTGGCGCCGCCGGCGTCGACGGTGTGCGGGGGCGGCAGGTCGAGCAGGTCGGCCATGCGCTTGGCCAGCAGCCCCGGCGCTTCGGCGGTGCGTTGACGCACGAGGGCGTAGCGGTCGCCGCCCAGCTCAGCCGCGGCCGAACCGCCATGCGACTGCGCCCGCAACAGGCCCGCCATGCGGCGTTCGGCGTCCTTGGCCGCATCGGGCGCCAGCGCGCAGCGCGCCTGGGCGAAGCCGGCCATCTCCACCAGCGCGAGCTCCAGTTCCACCCCGGTCGCCCGGGCGGTCTCGAACAGGGTGGCCGCGAGGGTTTCGAATCCGGCCTTGTCGTGCAGGCCGCTTTGATTTCGGGGCGCAGGCTTCCCCGCCCGCGACAGGGTGCAGGAGGTCGCGCCGCCGTTTTGCGGCAACCGGCAGGCGCGCAGGGTCGCCGCGCGCGGCTCGGCCCCGGCCGCGCTCTTGAGCTCCACCAGCACGGGACCTGCGCGCGCGCCGGCCTGCAGCGCATCGAACAAGGCGTCGACCATCGGTTGGTCGCGCGCGTCAATGAAGTCGCGCAGCGGCCTGCCGACGAGTTGGGTTTCGGCAGAGCCCGACAGCGCTTCACTGGCGCCGACCGCGAGGTCTATCGAACCGCTGGGGCCGATCTCCAACAGGAGGTCGGCGCCGGCGAAGGCGAAGCCGAGAAGGCGATGGGCGCCGAGCGACAAAGCTGATCGGCTCCTTTCGCCGCTAGACGAGCACACTGCCCGCTCAAGCTTAATTCCCGGTTGCCGCGACGCGGGTGTTCGGGCGGCTGGATCGGCTGTCGGGGGACTTGTATTGAGGCCCATGCGCGAACGCCGAACCGCCAGGGTGCTGTTGCTCGATCCGCACGGCCGGATCCTGTTGATGAAGGGCCGCTTGCCCAGCCGGCCCGATGCGCCGGGGGCGTGGTTCACTGTTGGCGGCGGGGCCGATCCGGATGAGACGCTTGAGCAGGCGGCCTCGCGCGAAGTGTTCGAAGAGACCGGTTTCAGCGACGTCGTGTTGGGCCCAGCAGTATGGCTGCGCGAGAGCGTGCTGGCGCTGGAAGGCGGCGAAGCGGTGTTGTTCTGCGAAACCTATTTCGTAGCCCATTGCGCCGGCGCTGAGCCCAGTCGGGAGGGGTGGGACGAGGTGGAACGGCGGCTGGTCGACGATATCCGCTGGTGGCGACTGGACGACCTGCTGGCCTGCGGTGAACCCGTCTACCCGGAGGCGTTCGCGTACCTCGCACCCGACATCGTCGCTGGACGACTTCCGCGTGAACCTTTGGTGATCACCGCCCCTGGGGCGCTGAACAATATTTGACCGTTTTCCGGGCACTGCTAGATCGATGCGCGTCGATGTCGGGGTCGCGCCTCGATTCGCCAGCTCCAAGCCTTGCGTCGGCCACTGCGCAGCCCATTTGACGGTCGTGGACTGTGATACGCAATTTGTTGGGCATGTCGCGCGGCCAGACACCATTAGTATGGATCGGCCAAGGTGAAGCTTTCGGATGCAGTTGTCACCGCGGTTGAGCCGCACGGTGCGCTATGTCGGGAATCTCACTCTGGTGTTTGTGTCAAACTGGCACTACAAAACTGACACATGTTTGCCCGATTACGGTCGCAGAACCTGTTTCCGATCACCTTTCGGACCGATTTCAGGGCTTGAGTACATCGAATTAACGGACTATTAGCTTTGTACGCCATCGACGCGGGGGCCCGGTAGGGCATCGGATCGAAGGCGGGCTGTACGGGGGCGGCGGCCGTTATCCAGGTTTGGCGAAAGTGACGATCTGCGTCGTTCGCCAAGGGGTCGGAGGTCGGGATGTCAGATCCATTCAGGGATGAAGTTATCTCTCTCATTCCGCCATTGCGCGGCTATGCGATCGCCCTGACACGATCAAGCACTGAAGCCGACGACCTTGTGCAGGACGCTCTGGTTCGGGCCTGGCAGTTCCGCTCAGGCTTCCGGGTCGGGACCAACCTCAAGGCCTGGCTCTACAAGATCCTCCGCAACACGTTCTACACTCAGTCGGAGCGCCGCTGGCGCACGGTCCAGGATGTGGACGGAAAGCTCGCCGCTCAGCTCATCTGCAACCCCGATCAGGAATGGCGGCTGGTCTATGACGAGTTGCTGGAGGCGCTGGGTCACCTGAGCAAGGACACGCGCGATGCGTTGCTTCTGGTGGTGGCCGCTGGGCTGACCTACGAGGAGGCTGCGGAGATCACGGGATGTGCAGTCGGCACGATGAAGAGCCGCGTGAACCGCGCCCGCGAGAGATTGGCCAAACTGACCGATTTCGACCTTGCGGGATCGGCGCCAAATGAGCCAAAACAAACTGCGTCCACCGTTAACGGGCGCCCGGCATTTGTTTAACGGCTCCTGAACTAATACCGGTCAGTTTGGTACTACCCCTGTCGACTAAACCGCCGGTGCATCTCACATGACTTCGTTGGCTTCCGGGTCTTCACAGACTGCTCGCCTGTTGATGGCTGGGACTGCCGCGTTCGCGCTATTGTCTGCGAGCGCGCCTGCTTTCGCGCAAGTCAGCGCCTCTACGGCCGAACGCTTGGCCAACATCGAGGCTCAACTCGCAGACCAGAACCGGCGACTGGCCGACCAGGAACGGCGCCTTCAGGCGCAGGAACAGGTGATCCAGGCCCAGTCCGTGCAGCTCAACGGCCTTCACAACGAGCGTGAGCGCCTGCTGAGCGATATCCGCGCCGGACGTGAACTGGCCGAGACGGAACGTCCGCTGACCATGGCCTCGAACGCCGCGGCCGCCCAGGTCGGACCGACCGCCGACGATACGCAGCAGCCGGTGGGCGAAGCGCCGCCGCCGACTGACCGTCGCGCCCGTGAAGTCGCCGCCATCCCCGAGGGCATGGGCGTGCTGACCCCGCGCGGTACGCTGATCGTCGATCCGTCCATCGAATACACCCGCACCAGCTCCAACCGCCTGGTGTTCCGCGGCGTCGAAATCGTCCCGGGCATCCAGCTGGGGGTCATCGAAGCCAACGACGCGGACCGCGATTCGCTGACCGGCGCCCTGTCCGCCCGCTTCGGCCTGACCAACCGCATCGAAGTGTCGGCGAGCATCCCCTACGTCTATCGCCAGGACCGTGTGACCACGGTGCAGCAGCGCGATGAGACGGTAGCCCGCGCCATCAAGCTCGAGGGCCAGGAGTGGGGCGATCTCGATGTCAGCGCCCGCTATCAGATCAACGCAGGCCTGCGCGGCTGGCCGGTGTTCGTCGCCAACCTGCGCGCCAAGCCGCCGACCGGCGTGGGCCCCTTCGACGTGAACTACGACGAATTCGGCGTCGCCAAGGACCTGGCCACCGGTTCGGGCTTCTGGGGCGTCAGCGCCGGCGTGACCGCGATCTATCCGACCGACCCAGCGGTGATCTTCGGCAGCTTCGACTACCTCTACAACGTGCCCAAGGACATCAACAAAACCATCGGCAAGGTGCCGGTCGGCAGCATCGATCCGGGCGACTCGATCAGCGCCACGCTCGGCTTCGGCCTGGCGCTGAACCCGCGCTTCTCGTTCTCGCTGGGCTACAGCCACAGCTACATCTTCCCGACAGACTCCGACCTCGGAAACACCGTGCAACGGTCCAACAGTCTGCAGGTCGGGCGTATGCTGATGGGCTGGTCCTTCCGCCTCAGCGAACGCGTCACGCTCAACAACAACTTCGAGTTCGGCGTCACCAGCGACGCGCCCGACATGCGCATGGTCGTGCGCGTGCCCTACCGTTTCTAGGGCCGCCGCAAGGCGCGCGCGGCGCCCACCGTTCGAGACACAGCAAAACGCCCCGGATCATTGATCCGGGGCGTTTTAGCATGTGACGCCCAGGCCGCGGCGGCCCGGCGCGGAGCCCTAGTTGGCGGCGTTGGTCAGCGCCAGATCCAGCGAGCTTTGCATGTTGGAGCCGACGCGCGAGCGCATCATGTCCGCCGTCAGCACGTCGAAGCCCGGAATGGTCAGGGTGATGTCTGTGTGCTGCTCGATGGTGCGATCGTTGGCGGTGTTGAGCGTCAGGTTGGTGATGCCGCCTCCGTTCAGTTGCTGCAGCACCGCGGTGGCGCCGCCCGAACCGGGAATGACCACGCCGTTCCAGCCGGAGGTGTCGCCCAGCTTGATGCCGCCAGCAGCGGCCGCTCCGGCGAGGTTCGCGGTCGGTGCGCCTTGCAGGATCTCGGGAGCCTTGGCGCCGGTCTGGGTGTCCCAGGTCAGGCGGCTTTCCAACGCCACTGCGCCGTCAATGGTGGTGCGCACGACCGCGCCGAACCCGATATCCAGGCCAAGCGGCGTCATGAACCCGCCGCGTTCGCCTTCCAGGTCCGCTTCGGCCAGAGCCAAGCCGCCAGACGCCGCAGGCTCGTCGGCCAGGGCCAGTTCCGGCGCGTTCAGCAGGCTGAACGGATCGATTGCGGCCATATCCGAGATGGCCGCTGCGTCGTTCGACATCGAGGCGATGTCCGCTTCAGCCATGTCGTTCAGGCCGTCGAAGCTGGTGTGGGCCAGCGCGACCCCAGGGAGCGACAGCATGGCCAGCACAGCGGTCAGAGTGGCGAGGCGGGTCATGGGTAAGCTCACGGAAGAGTACGAGAAACAGGAAGATCGCCGGCGATGTAGGGGTCGATGTCGAGAGCGCCCGACACCTGATACATCGGCGGCAATTCCCGCGTGAAATCGGAGAGCGAGGCGTTGTTGATCGGATGGGACAGCGGGGCCTTGGGCCACGGGTTCCATTCTTCGCTGCGGTTGTAGACCACCTGCTGGGCAGGGCCTTCGTTGACCAGGAAGACGATGCCGTTCCACATCGCGACGAATTCCTCGCGCGAATAGGTCTTGAGGCCCTGGGCCGGGTCACCGATCAGGACGCGCCCGCCCTGCATGCCTTTGATGACCACGAAGTGCTTGTAATTGTTGATCGAGATCACCGCGATCGCGGGGGCCTTGAGGTCGGCCAGCTCTTCCATGTCGAGCTTGTAGCCGTCTGCGCTGAAGCCATTGGCTTCGAGATAGCGCTTCATGTCGAGAAGTGAGAAGCCGACCTTGCGGATCTTGTCCTGATCGCCCGTGGCGTACATCGCCTTGAAGACCTCGGCCTCAGTGACCGGCTTGCCGTAGTGGTAATGCAGAAGCGTGGCCAGCGCGGCCGAGCCGCAGCTGTAATCGTATTGCTGCCGCACCACCGTGCGCCACGGGATGTCCTTGAAGGTGGTGACCTTCACATTGAACGTCGCGCCGCCTTCCATGAACGAGACCTGCGCCGATGCCGGAGCCGCCAGGCACAGGCCCAGGGCGGTTCCACATGCGAGAGCGGTCAAGCTGCGAAGAAGCGGCGACGACATGGCTGAACTCAAGGGGTGGGGGTGGTGGCGATGGTGACGCTGATGCTGCCCATGACGTTGGCGTTGGCGCCGGTGTTCACCGTCACATTGCCGATGCCGTTGAACCCGACCAGCGCGCCCGGGGAGAAGGTCACGTCGCCTGAGCGGTAATCGCCGCCGCCGGTGTTCACGGAGTTGTCTTTGTTGATCGCCTCGAGATCCTGGTCGGAGATGGCGAGGTTGGTCACCGTATTGGCGCCCCCGGATGTCGCGGCCATCTCATCGGCGCTCATCGACTGGGGTGCGGCTTTGGCGGCCGGAGCCTGAGTGTCCGCCGCCGAGGCGATCCCGAACGTCCCGAAGAGGACGGCGGAAGCCAGGAGACAGGTGGCGGTGCGTGACATCGGGACTCTCCGGTGCGGATAGGGCAGTTGAATTCAAGAAGTGAGCCACGCCGCCGCGGATGCGGCGGCGTGGCCCGATAGGCTCTTAGTCGCCGAAGCCGATCGAGGAGTTCGCGCCCAGGCCGGTGACGGCTTGGTTCGCGGTCGTCAGACCGGTGTTGTAGCTGGCGGTTTGGATGCCAGCGTAGGCGGTGTGGTCGCCGGCGTTGATGCCGCCGGTGGTCACCGCGTTCGTGCCCGCGCCGTAAACGGTCGAAGCATCGCCGTCATGGCTGAGGGTCGAGGCCGGCGAACCGGTCGTGTAGATCGTCAGGTCGTTGTCGGCGATACGCGCCTTTTGCTCGACGTCCGACTTCGTGAAGTAGGACACCTTCGTGTAGTCCGACGTGTCGGTCTTGCTGATCGTCACGGAGTCGGTGTTGCGCGAGCCGAGCGAGTTGCCCGACAGGACGCGGTTGCCGTTGTCCTTGGAGATCGTGGTGTCGGACGTGTCGGTGACGCTGACGTCCTTGGTCGAGGAGTTGCCCGACGCGACGTCGTTGTTCGACAGGATGGCGTTGCCGCTGCCGTAGTTCACCAGGTAGGTGTCGTCGTCGCTCTTGGTCGTGGTCGCCAGGTTCGTCGTGGTGTCGACCGCGGTCGAGTTGCCATAGGTCGTCGTGGTGACGCCATCGTGGTCCGTGGTCGAGGACACCGGACCGCCCAGGGCGACGTTGCCTTCGAGGTTGCCGTTGCCGGCGTCGGCCATCGCCGCGCTGGACATGGCGACGCCGAGAACCAGCGCCGACACGGAGATGAGGAACTTATTGGTCATTAGTGTGCCTTCCAAAATTCTGAATGGGTGAGTGAGCTGGGAAGCCGATTAGTGGACTTCAGCCGACGCACCGAACGTGATCGACGAGTTGGCGGCCAGCGACGTCGCGGCTTGGTTCACCGAGCTGATGCCCGTGTTGAACGACTGCGTCGTGATGCCCGAACCAGCGGTGGAGATGCCGCCGCTGATGTCGCCCGTGGAGAGCGTGTTGTTGGCAGTGTCGCCATCGGTGTCGAAGGTGATGTCGTTGTTGGTGACCTTGGCGCTCAGCGATTCGAGCGACAGGGCGACCAGCGACGTCTTCGTCGTCGTCGAGTCGTCATTCGTGGTCACGGACTTCGTGTAATCGTTGTCCGAGAACAGGGTGTTGTCCGAACCGATCACGTTGCTGTTGCCCTTGCTGACGCTCAGCGAGGAGTCATCAAGCTTGGTGATCGACGTGTCCGAAGTGTTGTTGGACAGCAGGTCATTGCCCGAGCCGACGTCGTTGTTGCTGTAGACGTTCAGTTCCAGGCTGTCGTCGTTGGACGACGAGGTCGAGGCGCTGTTGTACGTCGTTTGCGTAGCCGAGGCGTTGCCGCCGGCAGCGACGTTCAGGTCGCCGTTCAGATTCACTGCGTCCGCGGCGAAAGCCGCGCTCGACATCGCCACGCCCATGATGAGCGCCGACGCCGAGATGAGGAACTTGTTGGTCATCTAGATTACCTTCCCAAAGGTCTGTGAGTGCTGGAGGAGTCTCCACCTCCGGCCGGCAGAACCAGGATTGCGCCCCAGAGTTCGGATCACAAACACGTGATCGAACTCGGATGTTTACCGAGCGTTAGTCCCGTCCTCGCCGCCAGGTTCCGTTCTGACGGTGTTTGGCGCCGCTGGCGAGGCCTCTGTCTGGTTTTCCACCGCCTGCCTGGCTTCCTATTCAGCGGAATAGAGATTCTGGCGTTGCAGCGCGCAGCGCATCGGGTCGAACTGTCAGCCACACAAAAACGGGAGGGGCGGCCATGAACCGCAATTCGATGACTCGCAGGATGCTGCTGGCTGGCGCCGCGGCGCTCACGCTCGCCGCTGGCCAGGCCTGGGCGCAGGCCGCGCCCGACGTCGACGCCATCCACCGCCGCGCCCTGGTGCTCGACAGCCACGTGGACATTGCGTTGCCGAACATCTCGCCGCGCTACCTGGCGGCCGACGGCAAGTCGAAGTCGGATCTGGCGAAGCTGCGGGCCGGCGGGGTCGACGCCATCGTCTACGCCGTGACATCGAACACAGGCGCGCGCACGCGCGAGGGCTACGCCGCCGGGGCCGCGGAAGCGGCCGAACGTCTGGCCGCCATCCTGGCGGTGGCGCGCGACCATCCCGACCAGGCGCAGATCGCCTATAGCGCCGCCGACGTGCGCCGCATCGTCGACACCGGAAGAGTCGCGATCATCCTGGGCTTCCTCAACGCCTATTCGCTGGGCGAGGACGTCAACGGCCTGGACGACCTCTACGCCAAGGGCGTCCGTGTGGTCGGGCTGGCGCACGCCGGCAACACCGCCTTCGCCGACTCCTCGCGACCGCAGGCCGGCGCGGGCGAGGAACATGGCGGCCTGTCGGCCCTGGGTCGCGCGGCGGTCACTCGCATGAATGACCTGGGTGAGCTGATCGACGTGTCCCAGCTCAGCCACCAGGCGGTGCTGCAGACCGTCGCCCAGTCGCGCACGCCAGTTGTCGCCAGCCATGCGGCGGTTCTCACGCTGGCCGACACGCTTCGCGGGATGAACGATGCGGAGATCGACGCGATCGGCGCCAAGGGCGGCGTCATCCAGATCACGGCCTTCAACCGCTACCTGCGGCCCAAACCCGCCGACTACGACGCCAGGCTGCTGGCGCTGCGCAAGACCTACGGCCTGCCGGAGAGCGGAACCAGCTATCAGGGATCGGACGATCTGCCCGAGCCGAAGCGATCGGGTTTCTACCGCGATTTCTACGCTCTAGAGGAGCAGGCCGGCGTCAAGGGCCTGGTCGATCACATAGAATATGTCGCGAAACGGATCGGCGTCGACCACGTGGGCGTCGGCACCGACTTCAACCGGGGCCGGTGTCGAAGGCTACCAGGACGAGAGTCAGGCCGAAAACGTCACGCGCGAACTGCTGGCGCGGGGCCATACTGAGGCCGAGGTCGGCAAGATCTGGGGCGGGAATTTCCTGCGCGTGATGCAGGCGGCAGAAGCGGCCGCCAAGCCGAAGCCGGCGGCGCGATAGCGCTTCAGCCCGCCGGCGCGCGCCGGTGGCCGCGGATCAGTTCGCCGGGCAGAGGTCCGGTGGGGTGGCCGTCGCGATAGGTCACCTGGCCGCTCTTCAGGGTCGCGACATAGCCGTCGGCTTCCTGCATCAGGCGGCGCGCCCCGGCCGGCAGGTCATAGACCATGCGGGGAGGGCGTAGCTGCAAGCGGTCGAAGTCGATGACGTTGATGTCGGCCTTGTAGCCCGGCGCCACGACGCCGCGGTCCATCAGCCCCACGGCGCGCGCGGTGTCGCGGCTCTGGCTCTTGACCACGAACGGCAGGTCCAGCTTGGCCCCGCGCGTTCGGTCACGGCACCAGTGGCTGAGCATGTAGGTCGGCACGCTGACATCACAGATGGCGCCCACATGCGCGCCGCCGTCCGACAGTCCGAACAGGGTATTGGGGTTGCGCAGCATGGTCAGCGCGTTCTCCAGGTCCCCGTCAATGTAGTTGTGCAGGGTGAAGAACAGGAAGCCGGCGCCGTCGTCGGCGATCATCCGGTCATAGGCGATCTCGTCCGCCGCCCGGCCCTCGGCGGCGGCGCGCGCCGCCAGGCTTTCGCTGGGATGCGGCTCGTAGTTCGGCGGGTCGCCCAGCTCGAACATCTTGTGATAGGCGCCGACCACCGAATTGACGAACGGCATGTCCTTGATCGGCTGTTCGGCAAGAAGGCGGGCGCGGAACTCCGGGTCGCGCATGATCGCCACCCGCTCAGCCAGCGGCTTGTCGGCGATCGCCTTGTAGCTAGGGCGGCTGATGAACGGATGGACCGAGCCCTGCAGCCCAAGCATCAGGCCGACCGGGCGGCCCTGGACCTGTCCGCGGATGTCGTAGCCCTGGCCCACGGCCTCATCGAGGCGCCTCAGCAGTTCCTGCCACTGGCCGGGGAACACGTCGGCCTGGACGATGGAGAAACTGAGCGGCCGGCCCGAGACGGTGAGCAGCTCTTTCAGCAGATCGAACTCGTGGTCCATCTCGCGGAAGTCCGACACCCACTGCAGCACGCCGGAGCCTGCCTCGCGCATCCCCTTGGCGATCGCCAGCATCTCCGCATCGGCGGCGCCGAGCGTCGGCGTGAACGCGCCGTCGGCGGTCCGGTGCGCGGCGGTGCGCGTGGTGGAGAAACCGATCGCGCCAGCCTTCAGGGCATCGCGCACCAGGCCGCCCATCTGGGCTGCTTCTTCCTCGGTGGCCGGTGCGCGCACCGCGCCGCGTTCGCCCATCACGAAGACGCGCAGCGCGCCGTGTGGGATCTGGGCGGCGATGTCGATGTCGCGCGGCACGCGGTCCAGTGCGTCCAGGTAGTCGCCAAAGCTCTCCCAGTTCCAGGCGAGGCCCTCATGCAGGGCCGCGCCAGGAATGTCCTCGACGCCTTCCATCAAGCGGATCAGCGCATCGTGGTCGGTGGCGCGCGCCGGGGCGAAGCCGACGCCGCAGTTGCCCATGACGACGGTGGTCGAGCCTTGGATGGAGGAGGGGGTCAGCCGGCTGTCCCAGGTCGCCTGGCCGTCATAGTGGGTGTGGATGTCGACCCATCCGGGGGTGACCAGCAGGCCCTTGGCGTCGATCTCCTCGGCGCCGCGCGTCGCGACCTTGCCGACCTCGACGACGACACCGTCCCGGATCGCAACGTCCGCCTCGTAAGGTTCGCCGCCTTCGCCGTCGACCAGCGTGCCGCCTCGAATGACCACGTCAACCACCGGCCGCCTCCATCACCTGCTTGAACTGGAGGCTCTATAGCAGGCCGGTCAGGGCGGCGCGAAGTCTGCGTCGTTCAGCCGGCCACCCGCATCATCAGGTTCGCTCCGGCCCACACGCCGAACGGGATCGCGGGCAGCAGGACCAGCAGCAAGAGCGACCAGCGCAGGCAGGGCTCTTCCGCGACGGCGGACATGGGGCGTTGTTCGATGTTCTTCAAAATCACGGCTCGTTTCCTCAAGCGGCGCTTGCTGCGCCGTCTATTGGCCTTAACCTTGTGATGTCGCGCGCCGTTCCACAAGCATGCGAAAATCGACCGGAAGCTATGCGATCGGACCTTGCGTCCGTGCTCGGTCGTTCATCTAAGCGATTGAATTAAGGGATGTTTGGTGCGGAACCACGATTCCATTCGGCCCCGTTTCCCGCTAGGCTCAAGCGTTCGTCGTCCGAGGGAATCGCCGAGGTGCGGTGAATCACTGACGCGCGGGGCTTAGGGGAGGACATGGCGAGACCGCCGATCAGGGCGCCGAAGTTCATGCGCGGCGCCACCCTGGCCCCGTTCGAACACCGGATATTCGCCGCCGTCTGGACCGCTTCCCTGGTCGTCAACTGCGGGGCGATGATCCAGAACGTCGGCGCAGCCTGGCTGATGACCACGCTCGCCCCCTCGCCTGACTTCGTCGCGCTAGTGCAGGCCGCGGCGATGGCGCCGATGATGCTGCTCTCCTTGCCGGCTGGAGCGCTGGCCGACACCTTCGATCGGCGCAAGGTGATGATGGCGGCCCAGATCGCCATGCTGCTCGCCTCCGCCGCGCTCGCGGCGCTCGCCTGGCTGCACATGATCAACGCCTGGTCGCTGCTGGCCTTCACCTTCCTGATCGGCTGCGGGATCACGATCTATTCGCCATCCTGGCAGTCCTCGATCATCGAGCAGGTCTCACGCGAGAAGTTGCCCGCCGCGGTGGCGCTGAACAGCGTCAGCTTCAACCTGGCGCGCAGCGCAGCGCCCGCCCTGGGCGGAGCCATTGTCGCGATGGGCGGCAGCGCGCTGGCGTTCTCGATCAACGCCGTGTCGTACATCAGCCTGATCGGCGTGCTGGCCGCCTGGAAGCGCACCCCGCCGGAGGCTCGCCATCGCCCCGAAACGCTGGGCCGCGCCATGCGCACCGGGGTGCATTACGTGCTTGGCGCGCCGGCCATCCGCACCATCCTGATCCGCAGCGGCATGCTGGGCTTCTGCGCGGCGGTGTCGTTCGCCCTGCTGCCCCTGGTGGCCCGCGACCTACTGAAGGGCGGTCCGGTGGTCTACGGCGTGCTGCTGGCCGGTTTCGGCGGCGGCGCCATGCTGATGGGGCTGGCCAGCGTGCGGCTGCGCACCCGGTTTGGCGGCCAGCACGTGATGGACGGATCCTGCCTCGCCTTCGCGCTGGCGATGTTCGGCGTCGCGATCAGCCCGTGGTACCCGACGACCTTCCTGTTTGTCGCCGGCGCTGGCGGCGCCTGGGTGCTGGTGACCTCCGCCCTGACCACCGCGGTGCAGACCTCGTCGGCCGGCTGGGTGGCCGGGCGCGTGCTGTCCATGCAGCTGATGGTCATGTTGGGCGGCATGTCCGTGGGCAGCATCGTCTGGGGCCAGGTGGCTCACCACATCGGCCTACGCCCGACCTTCGTCGCGGCCGCCGCACTGCTGCTGGCGACCCAGGCCGTGGCGCGTTGGCTGCTGCCGCGCACCGTCGACGACGCCGACCTCGATCCGGCCGACTTGTTGGCGAGCCTGCCTGACCTGGACATCGATCCGAAAGCGGGTCCGATCGACATCCTGGTGGAATACAGCGTTGATCCAAAGCTGGCCCCGGCCTTCATGGCGGCGGCGCGCGAGCTGGGCGCCGTGCGCCGGCGCGACGGGGCCTCGACGTGGACGCTGCATCAGGACCTGGACGATCCAGAGATCTGGATCGAGCAGTTCAGCCACCCGACCTGGCTGGACCATCAGCGCCGGCACGCGCGGCTGACCAAGGCCGACCTGGCGATCCGAGACCGGGTGCTGGCGTTCCACAGCGGCGCGCCGCTGAGGATCCGGCGTTGGGTGCAGCGGCCGTCGGGCGCAGGGCCGTTGAACTGGCGACCGCTGGCGCTGGCTGATGACGCGGTCCCTCTGGTCACCTTGCCGCCCGGCTAACGTGCTGCGGGTTCAGGCGGAATTATTGGAATCCAGGTTAGAGGGCTGCGGGCGGCGGCCATCGGGCAGGGGATCGGAACGCATTGGCGCAGATCGATGACGCGGACGGCCTGCAGGCGCCGGGGGCTCAGACTTCCGGACTGGTGCGCACCGCCAAGGGCGCGCTGGTGCTGCTATTCTATGACGGCTTCGAGCGCAGCGCGACGCCCGGCCTGATCGGCGGGACCTATTCTCAGCTCCGGCGGCTGGCGCGGTTTGTCTGGCGCAGCGCGCGTCGCCGCCAGACCCGTACAGGCTTCTACACCGCCTTCCTGTCGTTGGAGCGGTCGCTGCGGCGGGCGGGATGCGACGTGCGCGTCAACGACTTCGCCGAGGCTGCGCGGCGCCCCGACTATCCGATCGGCCTCGCCGGCTACCCCAGCGTCCTGGCGAAGGCGCCGGCGTCCAATCCGCGTATATTCGGACACGGCGACTTCGGCGATCCGCAGGCCGCCGCCCGCCTGCTGCAGGACCCCCGCTATCGCATGTTGCTGGCTCCTGGCGCGTGGCTGGCGGCGCTGTTCGCCCCGCTCTGCGGCGACCGCTATCGCGAATGGCCGGTGGCCATTGACCCCGACGCCTGGCCGGACATGAGCGCGCATCCCAAGCACATCGACGTGGTGGTCTACGACAAGATCCGTTGGCGGCGCGACGAGCAGGTCCCGCGCGTGCTGGACCCGGCGATCCGTCATCTGGAAGCTCGTGGCCTCTCCTATGTCGTGCTGCGCTACGGCGATCACCACCAGGGGGAGTTTCGCGCCGCCGTGCGCGAGGCCCGCGCGATGCTTTTCCTGTGTGAGCACGAGACCCAGGGAATCGCCTACCAAGAGGCCATGGCGGCCAACGTGCCGATCCTGGCCTGGGAAGAAGGCGAGGTGGTGGATCCGAACATCCGCGCCTTCGCGCCGCCCGACCATCGGGTTAGCGCCGTGCCCTACTTCGATGAGCGCTGTGGATCGAAATTCAGGATCGGCGAGTTCGCGGAGCGCTTCGACGCGTTCTGGGCCGCCCGGGAAACCTATCGCCCGCGCGACTATGTGCTGGACCGCTTGTCCATGCATCGCGCGGCGCACGACTATCTGACCTACTATGAAGCCGCGGCGCAGGGCTCCTGAACGGCGAAACTTCGCCGCCTGTCGACGGGTATTCAGCAATTGTTGGCCGATGTGGTGATAGACATGACCTCATCGGGAGGCTGGAGAACGGCCGCCAAGGAGCTTTCGACTGTCGACGTCAGCACAACTTCCTGGGGACATCGCGGTCGACCTCGACGGAACTCTGTTCCTCGGCGACAGCCTTGACGAAGGCTTCGCCAAGTCGCTGCTCACCCGCCCCATGCATGCGCTGAGGGCTCTGGTGGCGCTGCTGCGCGGTCGCGCCTCGATGAAGGAGGCGCTGCGCAACGTCACGGTCGACTGCGTGGCGAGCATGCCGGTGCGCGCCGAACTGGTCGACTGGCTGCGCGGCGAGCAAAAGCGCGGGCGCCGCGTGCATCTGGTCACCGCCGCCGACCAGCAGGTCGCCGAGGCCGCGGCGCGCCGGTTCGATTTCCTGCATGGTGACGCGCTCGGAACCCGCGACGGGGTGAACCTCAAAGGTCCGAACAAGTCCGCCGCTCTGCAGGAGGCTTTCCCGGACGGCTTCACCTATGTGGGCGACAGCCGCGCGGATCTGCCGGTGTTCGCCGCAGCCGACTCCATCGTCCTGGCGGGCGCGCCGGCCGAGGTCGCCAACGCCGCGCGCCAGATGGGCAAGCCCGTGGAGGCCGAATTCCAGTCGGCGCAAAACGGCGTGCGGTCCTGGATGCGGGCGTTGCGGTTGCATCAGTGGTCGAAGAACCTGCTGTTGTTCATCCCGCTGCTGCTCGGGGACCGGCTGGACGACCCGCATGCGGTGATCGCCTGCGTGCTGGGCTTCGTGGCGGTCGGCGTCACGGCGTCGGGGACCTACATCATCAACGACCTGTCGGACCTGGCCGCCGACCGCGCCCACGCCACCAAGTGGCGGCGGCCGTTCGCGAGCGGCGCGATCCCGGTCAAGGCGGGACTGGTCGCAGCGCCTCTGCTGATCGCGGCCGGCCTTGCCGCCACCACGCTGCTCTCGTCCGTCGCTGGCCTGTTGCTTGGGATCTACACCGCGGTGACGCTGGCCTATTCGTTCCGGCTGAAGCGCGTGCCGATGCTGGATGTCTACGTCCTCGCCGCGCTGTACGCCCTTCGCCTCGGCGTCGGCACCGCGCTGGTCGAAGTGCCGCCGTCGGTCTGGCTGATGGTGTTCGCGCTGTTCTTCTTCTTCTCCCTGTCGCTCGCCAAGCGCCATGCGGAACTGGTCAAGGCTGCGGAGCGGATCACCGGGCCGATCCCCGGACGCGGCTATCGCACCCAGGACGCGGGCCTGACGCTGGCGATGGGCGTCGGATCGGCGATGTGCTCGCTGCTGATCATCGTTCTGTTCCTGGTGTTCGAGGCGGCGGTGTCCGGCGGCTACAGCCGACCTGCCTTCTTGTGGCCCGCGCCCGCGCTGATCGGTCTGTGGGTGCAGCGCATCTGGCTGCTGGCCTCGCGAGGCGACCTCGCCGACGATCCGGTCTCCTTCGCGGTGCGCGATCGTCCGAGCCTGGTGCTGGGCGTGCTGCTGATCGCCAGCGCGCTGCTGGCGCTCTGACCGGCATGGGTGACGCCTTTACGGCTGCGCCGGGGTTCCGAAGCTGGGGCGGAGCGGCGCGGCCGCTTCAGCACGTCGCCCGGCCACGGTTCGCCGACCAGCTCCCGGGATTGCTGCGCCAGGCCCCGGCGGGCGGCGCCCTGGCCGTGGGGCTGGCGCGCTCCTACGGCGACAGCGGCCTGAACAGCGCCGGCGGCCTGATCGATATGTCGGGCCTGGACCGGCTGATCGTCTTTGACGCCGAGAACGGGGTCGTGCGCGCCGAGGCCGGACTGTCCCTCGAGGCCCTGCTGAAGCTGCTCGCTCCACGCAGCATGTTCACCACCACGACGCCGGGAACAGCTCAGGTGACGCTCGGCGGCGCGGTCGCCAACGACGTCCACGGCAAGAACCACCATTCGGCCGGGGCTTTCGGCTGCGGCGTCCGGCGCCTGGGCCTGTTGCGCACCACCGGCGAGCAAATGGAGCTCGCCCCCGGAGACCCGCTGTTCGCAGCGACCATCGGTGGGCTCGGCCTGACCGGCGTGATCACCTGGGTCGAGTTGCAGCTTGCGCAGATCACCGGGCCATACATCGACAACGAGGACGTGCCGTTCGGCGACCTTGGCGGCTTCTTTGATCTTGCGGCCGAGAGCGCCGGAGCCTGGGAACACACCGCGGCGTGGATCGACGTCGGACGGGGGCGAGGGATTTTCAGTCGCGGGGCCTGGACCTCGCAAGGGGAGGGGCCGCAACGCAAAGGACGGCTGAGCGCGCCGATCGAGCCGCCGGTCTCGCCGCTCAACCCGTTGAGCTTGCGCGTCTTCAACGAAGTCGTTTTCGCCGCCAAGTCGATGGGCGTGCGCCGCCGCACGGTTCCGTACTCCGCAGCCTTGCATCCCCTGGACAGCGTGGCCGGCTGGAATCGGCTCTATGGGCGCAAGGGGTTCTGGCAGCATCAGAGCGTCGTGCCCGCGCCTTCGGCCCGCGACGCGGTGGCGGAAATGCTCGGCGCCGTGGCGAAGGCCGGCGAGGGTTCGTTTCTCAGCGTGCTGAAGACCTTCGGCGAACGTGCGTCGCCCGGTCTGCTGTCGTTTCCGCGGGGGGGCGCGACCCTGGCGATGGACTTTCCCGCGCGCGGGCCCGGGGTGTTGAAGCTGATGGACCGGCTCGATGCGATCGTGCGAGAGGCGGGCGGCCGGATCTATGCAGCGAAGGACGGAAGAATGAGCGCGGACATGATGCGGGCGGGTTATCCGCGGTTGGACGAATTCCTCCAGCATCTCGACCCCGGTCTCAGCTCGGACTTCGCGCGGCGCACGCTGGGGGTCTCGGCATGAGCGGCGAGCGTGTGGTGATCCTGGGCGCCCTGTCGGCCATCGCAGAGGAGACCGCCAGGCTGTTCGCGGCCGAGGGCGCACACCTGATGCTGGTGGCGCGTGACGCCGCCCGCCTCGATGTGCTGGCGGCCGACCTGCGCCTGCGTGGCGCAGCCGAGGTTGCAGTCGCGGCGATGGATCTCGCAGAAGCGGAAGATGCTCAGACCAAACTATCGACCTGGACCCAGACCTTGGGCGGAGTCGACACAGTGTTGCTGTTCTACGGCGCTCTGGGCGACCAGGCGCGTTCCGAGTCCGATCTCGCCGCCGCCCGCGCGGTGCTGGACGTCAATTTCACCAGCCAGGCCCTGTGGTCGCTGGCGGCCGCCCAGGCCTTCGAAGCCCAGCGCCGTGGCAGCCTGGTGATGGTCTCATCTGTCGCCGGCGACCGCGGACGGATGTCGAACTACGTCTACGGAGCGGCGAAGGGCGGGCTGGCGATCCTGGGACAGGGGATCGCCCACCGCCTGGCCCAGGTCGGCGGGGAGGCTCGGGCGGTGGTGGTGAAGCTGGGGTTCGTGCGCACGCCGATGACTCAGGGGTTCGATCGATCCGGCCCGCTGTGGGCCGATGCGTCTACGGCGGCGGCGGCGATCCACCGCGCGGCGAGCGCGGGCGGCCCTGTGGTCTACGCCCCGTGGTTCTGGCGCTTCGTGCTGCTGGCGATCCGCCTAGCGCCGGCCGCGATCTTCCACAAGACCAGGCTGTAGCCGCGCCGGTTCGTTGCGTCGCGCCACGCCGTAGACGCCCAGCGCGAACAGCAGAAGCGTCATCGGCGAGAATGGCCCGACGATCACTTCGGTGAACACACGCGAGATCATCGTCAGGTAGGCGGAGAAGAAGAACGCGGTGGGTACGGTCAGATTCCACACCACATTGGTCAGCAGCGAGAAGCCGATCAGCCCCAGCGAGACCAGGAACACGCCCAAACCGATGTAACCAGTGTCGACGGTCACTTCCCGGAACGTGTGGTGGAAGTGGAAGCCGCGCCCGTCCGACAGCCCAGTCCAGCGCAGCAGCCCGATGGTGGTCATCGACTTGCCAAGCCACACCGCGCGGTAGCCGTGGCCAAGCGTCGGCTTCTGGGCGATCAGCTCGTCGGCCTTGCGCCAGAGATAGGTGCGCCCGGTCAGGGTGGCGTCCTTTTTGAACACCTTGGTCGCGACCTCCTGGGCTTCCCGCACGACGACGTCCTTGGCCACCACGACCGGGGTCAGCACCACCAGAGCGGCGAGGATCACGCCCAGCCTTGCGCCGGTTCCCAGCGGGCGGAGCAGCAGCAAGCCCACGAACGCCGCGGTGGCGCCCATGGCCGTCAGGACGCCCGTCGCCGAGTGGGCCTGCAACAGCATCGACAGCGCCAGGAACACGCCGATGAACGAAGAGCGGCGCATCCATGCGGGTTGCTCCTTGTCGAACATCACCGCGAACGCGGCGGCGATCGCCATCTGGCAGACCGAAGCGATCTGGTTCTTGGAGCCGGTGAGCCCGATCAGCACCGGACCCTCCTCCGACATGCCCCAGCGATTGACGAACAGCGAGCCGAAAACCACCACCGCCGAGGATATATAGAGGGCGGCGACCATCCGCCGGGGCCCGATCGCCACCGCGACCAGCAGGCCGGCGGCCACGGTGTAGGCGAACTGCAGCGAGTACCGCAGCGAGATCATCGGCGCATCCGACCACATCGTCGAGGCCACGGCCATCGCTGGGAAGGTGAGCAAGATCCAGATCCGCGGCATGGCGGTGAGCAGCGAGCGCCACGCCTGAGAGGCGATCATAAGCACCAGTACGATCTGGGCGACGTTGCTCGCGGCGCCGAAGATCGAAATGGTCATCAGGCTCAGCAGCAGCGTCACCTGTACCTGGGCGAGCGTGGTGTCCCCGAACATCGAGGCGTCGAGGCGGGCGCGTTCGGGCGACGCCATCCGCGGTGATTGCTCGAGGCTCGCCAAGCGATTCAACTCCATGCACGCATGCGGCGCGGCGAAGCCGTTCTATGGCGCACGCCGTCCGTGTGGAAGACTAACGGCTAATCGTGCCTGTTTTCTTCATGCGCCCGCGATGACGGGGTTTCGGAGATTCACGCCGCCGGAACCTCTCCGGGTTATGACGGGTCGAGCCAGCGAGAGGGGCCAAGCGCGTGTCCAGTCCGATCTTGTCCACCGCCCGAGCGGCGCCAGCCGATGGGACTCTGTTGGCCGTGGCGCTGGGCGTCGGTTTGTTGCTGCGACTGGGCGCGCTGGCTCTGGTCGGCGACGTCACGCATGGCGCCACGCTGTGGGAGTATGGCGAGCAGGCGGTCTGCGCCTTTCACACCCACGGTGATCTGTGCGGCTTCTACGACGGCGGGCTGGCGACCTATCCTTCTGCCTATATGCCGCCGTTGCTGAGCTATTTCTGGCTGCTGCTGTTCCATCTTTTCGGCGACGGCGCCGTGGCGCGCGCCGCCTGGCTGACCGCTAGCCTCGCTGTCGCGCTCGTGAACATCTGGCTGGTGTTCCGGCTCAGCCTTTCGCTGGGTCGCTCCGGCATGGAGGCGTTTTTCGCCGCGGGCCTCTTGGCGGTCTACCCGACGTTCGTGTTTGTCACCGCCACCTACCACCAGACCAACTGGGCGGTGTTCTTCCTGCTGGTGATCGTGGCCACCGCTGTGCGGATCGCGCAGTCGGAGCGGATGTCCTGGCGTGACGCTGCACTGAGCGGGCTGTTCTGCGGCCTGGCGACATTGAACCGCTCCGAAATGCTGCTCGTCGGGCCCGCGCTCGTGGCCTTGAGCGCGCTCTGGCGGCGCAAGTTCACCGACCTGATCCGAATCGGACTGGTCGCAGGCTGCGCGATGGCGCTGGTCCTCGCCCCGTGGGTGACACGCAACTACATCCTGTTCGGCGAGGTGATCCCGGCTGCGCAGAGCGGCGGCTATAATCTGTGGAAGGGCTTCAATCCCTACACCAACGGATCGGGCAATATGACCGAGGAGCCCCCCACCGGGCCGGGCGCCCAGGCCCGCGGCCGGATTCAGGCTTCAGTCGCGCATGGGCCATTGTACGAGACCCGGCTGCAGGCCGCCTTCATGCAGGCGTTCGAAGCGGACGTCGATGCGGCGTCGGGGCGACGTCTCGCACAACTGGCGCTGGATAAGGTGGCGTTGCTGTGGGTGTTCGACTGGACCGACGTGCGGATTACCGGCTCGCTGGCCTATCGCCTGCCTTGGCTCATCGCCAACCTGCTCGTCGTGCTTGGCCTGGTCGTATTATGGCGCGACCGGCGCCATGTGGACAAGCCGACGGCGGTGATCTGCTCTGGCGCATTGGCGTCGCTCACCGTGGTCTACGCCGCCAGCGCGGTGCATGCGCGCTACCGCATGCACCTGGAGCCCATCCTGTTCATCGCCGCGGGCGTGGGCGCTCAAGCCCTGCTGAGCCAGCTTGCGCGTCGTTTCAGGCCGCTTTAGGTCCGCGCTGGGCGGAACGTCACCAACTGGTGCGCCGCGAAGTTGAACAGGATCGGAATCAGGATCGCACAACCGTGTGCGACGGTCTCGGCCGCTCCGGGCGGCAACAGCTTCCGGAACACGTGGTCCCTCAGCAGGACCGAGGCGACCAGGACGATCGGCAAGGCGATCAGGTTGAACACGAGGAACCAGGCCATCTCCTGTCGGATCGGCTTGCCGGTCGCCGGGAAGACGAAATAGCGATTGAGGAAAAAGGCGACCACGAAGCCGATCGCATACGCGGTCAACACCGCCGTGACGAAGCCCAGCTTCGATTCGAGCGCAATGCGGCTGGCGAAGTTCACTCCCGCGGCCACGCCCCCGGCCAGCAGGAAACGGGCGAAAGAGCCGTTCAGATAGAAGGCCAGTATCCGCCGGATGGCGCCTGGTTCTGGCTTTGTCGCGTTCATATGTACACCGGTTCGCGCCGCGGCTGGTGATCGGTGCCGATCGCCAGCGCCATTTCATGGGCGATGCGTGCGCCCTCCGATACGCCCCGATCCTCAGGATAGTAGAAGCAGGTGTCGGCGACCTGCAGGCCCGAGATCGGCGTGCGGATCGGCGGGATCCTGGCCGCGAAACCCCGCTCGCAGAGCGGCTGGGCATAACGTAGACGCCCGACCCTGCTGGCCAACCGGTCGCTGTCGGTGAGGTTCGGATTGATCCGGCGCAGGTAGCCGAAGCTTTCCTCGATCAGCGCTTCGTCCGACCAGCGCCACTTCGGGTGATCTGTCGGCATGTAGTAGGGCACATAGACCACCGACTGCGGCATTGGCCGCAGGTTGGAGAACTCGATCACGCCAGGGACCTCGATCGCCGGATCGACGATGTTGACCCAGAAGTGCGGCGACACGCTCTGTTTCAGTTTATGCACCACGCAGATCACGCCGATGTTGCGGATCGCGTGATAATCGGCTTTCGAGGCCTCGGGCAGATCCGGGATCAGGCCCGCTACGAAAGGTGTCGGTACGGTCGAGATCACGGCTTGCGCCTCGAACAGCCGACCGCCTGCCCGCACACCGGTCACCGCGCCATCTCGAGTAAGGACTTGCTCGGCGGGCGTCGCCAGACGGATGCGCCCGCCCTGCGCCCGGATCGATGCGGTGAGCGCCGTGATCAGGGTCTCGGAGCCGCCCTCTATATAGCCCAGCTCCTCCTGCAGCAGCGAGCGACGCGAGCGTCCGACGCGGCGTATGCGCGTGGCGATCCAGGCGGCGGAGACATCGTCGGCGTACTGGAAGAACTTCAGTTCCATCAATCGCCGCCACAGCTTTTCGTAAACGCTGGCGCCGGCGCCTCGCTCGATCCAGTCGCGGGCTGAGACGTTCTCCAGATCGTCGAAGTTCCTGCGGCGCGAGGTGAGGAACATCTGTACGCCGTAGCGCAGTTTCTCGATCGGGTTCAGCAGTCCGGTCGTGAGCAGCGAGATCGGATCGCCCCACTTGTGCAGCCGATCACGGGCGAAATAGGCCATCGACGTGGTGCGCCAGCGCATCAGATGACCGATGCGAAGTTCGTCCATCAGGGCGAAGGTCGGCGCGTCCGGCTTGCAGATGAAGTGGTAGAAACGCTCGATCGAGAGGCCGTCGAAGTCGAAGTGTGCAGCCATGCCGCCGGCGACCGCATCGGCCTCGATGACCTCGACCTCATGGCCTAGCTTGAGCGCATAGTGCGCCGCCGCCAGCCCCATCGCTCCCGCACCGATGATCACCGTCTTGGTCATCCCTAGAAGTCCAGCACGATCCGGCCATAGCGAGGGTCGAGGAAGGTCTGCGCCAGGGCGTCGTTGAGCGGGGTTTCGACGACGCCGAAGATCGTCGGCCAGTCGATGATCGGGAACACCTCTGGAATGACCAGCGCCTCCAGCTGGTGCGTGGTGAACGGCGGATCTCGGTCGAAACGCGCATAGACCCAGAGCAGGGCCCAGAACAGGCCGAAGGGAATATGCACGATGCGGGTGCGTGCGCCCACGGTGCGGCGGATCATGTCGATGAGTTCGACATAGTCCACTTCGGTGCGGCCAGAGATGTCGAAGGCGCCAGTGAGGCTGCGCTCGACGCCCGCGGCGATGATTGCGGCGAAATCGCCGGCATACAGCGGTTGGCGGCGGAAGCGGCCGTTTCCCGGCACCGGGAACAGCGGCGCACGGTCCATGAAGCGGCGCAGCCAGCCCAGATGCTTGCGGTCGAACCAGCCGAACATCAGCGTCGGGCGCAGGATCAGGTGCGGCGTCGGATGCGCCGCGACGATCAGCTCCTGGGCGGTCTTGGTCTCGACGTAGAGGTCGTCGGCCTGTGAGTTCACCACCGACGACGAGATGTGCACGATGTGCGGCACGCCGTGGCGGGTCACCGCATCCAAGATATGCTCGGTGGCGGTCATGTTGTTGGCGACGAACGGCCCCCGCTCCAGCCCGCCGATCTGTGCCTGGTTCAGCACCACGCAGTCGGCGCCGGCGAAGGCGGCCTGCCAATCGCCCGGGGCCGCAAGGTCGGCCTCGATCACCAGGATGTCGGGATGCAGCTCGCGCAGCATCGCGGTGTTGTTCGGATGCTTGTCGATGGCGGTCACCCGATGGCCGGCCGCCTTCAGCCGCGGGATCAGGTTCTGCCCAACTAGGCCGGCCGCGCCGGTGACCACGACGGTCTTGCCCTCGGTGCTTCGATCGTCGACAGCCATCGAGCTCGCTTCAACCCTTCGCTTGCCCCGGAACGGGGGAGAAAACGCCGGCCGCTATGCGGCCGTCGTGGTTCACAGGCCGCGGATCGCCTCGCAGACGCGGGCCACCTGCTCCTGGGTCATCTCCGGAAACATCGGCAGGCTGAGGATCTCGCCTCTGGTCACGTCAGTGGCGTTGCAGCCGCGCGGCCCCAGGGCGACGCGGCCTTCGTATGCGGGTTGGCGATGCACGGGGGCCGGATAGTGCAGGGCGGTTCCGACGCCCGCCTCGCGCAGCCTGACCTGCATCACGTCACGGTCGGGCGTGCGCACCACATATTGGTGGAACACGTGCTCGCAGTCGGCGCGGCGCACGGGGCCGGTGAACGGCGATCCGGCGAGCGCGGCGTCATAGGCCTGCGCGACAGCACGGCGGCGCGCGTTGTTGGCGTCGAGATGGCCCAGCTTCACCCGCAGGATGGCGGCCTGCAGCTCGTCCAGGCGGCTGTTGACCCCGGCTTCGGCGCTGATGAACCGCTCGCGCCACCCGTACTGGCGAAGCGACCGCAGCCGTTCGACCACCGCTGGGTCGTGGGCGACCGTCGCCCCGCCATCGCCCAGCGCCCCTAGGTTCTTGGTTGGATAGAAGCTGAAGCTGGCGGCCTGGGCGATGCCGCCGACCTTGCGGCCACGCCAGGTCGCGCCGTGCGCCTGGGCGCAATCCTCGATCAGCGCCACGCCGTGCGCCTCGCAGGCGGCGAGGATCGCGCTCATGTCGGCTGCCTGGCCGTAGAGGTGCACCACCACCACGGCGCGGATCGGCGGCAGGCCGGCGGGCGGGCGTTCCAGCACCGCGCGCAGCTCTTCGGCGTCGAGGGTGAAGCCGTCCGGCTCGATGTCCAGCAGCAGTGGAACGGCCCCCGTCATCTCGATGGCGGCCACGGTCGCCACAGCGGTGTGGGAGACGGTCGCCACCGTACATCCAGGGCCGATGTCCAGGGCGCGCAGCGCCAGCGCGATGGCGTCGGTGCCGTTGCCGCAACCCACAGTCTGGCCGGATCCAAGCCACGCTGCGAATTCCGCCTCGAAGGCGCGGCCCTCTTCACCCAGGATGTACCAGCCAGAGCCCAGCGCGCGCAGCGCCGCGGCGTCGATCTCGGACTTCAGCGCCCGGTATCCGGCCGCCGGGTCCGTCTGCGGGATCATCGCCGGCGCGCTCACAGATAGTCCGCCAGGCGTTCGCGGAACCAGTCGATGGAGCGCGCGACGCCGTCCTCTATGCTGACCTGGGGGCTCCAGCCGGTGGCGGCGCGGAACGCCGAGTCGTCAGCGTAGTAGTCGCCGATGTCGATGCGCGCCCGCTCCGCCGGGAATTCCCGCGTCACATAGCCGGCCTTGCCCTTGGTCAAGCTGACCATCAGATCGGCGATCTGCTGCAGGCTGACCGGCGGCGGGCCGCCGATGTTGAAGATCCTGCCATGGCAGGCGGGCGTCGCCGCCGCATCGATGAAGGCGCGCGTGACGTCGTCGACGTAGGTCATGTCGCGCTTCTGTGCGCCGCCCCACACTTCGAACGGCTTGTCCTCGAGGACCGCGCGGATCCAGATGCCGAGGAAATTCTGGCGGGCGTCGCGGATGCGCTGGGCCGGGCCGTAGCAATTGGTCAGCCGCAGCGACACCACGGGCCGCCCGCGCACCCGCTGCTCCAGCATCCAGTATTGTTCGCCGGCGAACTTCGAGACGCCGTTGGCGTCCGGCGGGGCGATCGGATGATGCTCGTCGACCGGCAGAACCTCCGGACGGCCATAGAACTGCCGGGTCGAGGCGTGGACCACGACGGCCTCGGGCGCAGCTTCGCGCGCCGCCTGGATCAACCGAAGCTGGGCGACGGCGTTGACCGCGATGTCGGCCAGCGGGTCGGCCTGGCCGCCCATGTGGCTGGACTGGGCGGCCAGGTTGAAGATCACCTCACCGCCGTCGCACAGCACCCGCAGGTCGAGGTCGCGGATGTCGCCCTGGACGA
>NZ_JAUXZW010000372.1 GCF_030693805.1 Phenylobacterium sp. | reverse complement strand
TGGCGAGGAGCCGGGTCATGCGGTCAGCAGATAGCCTGTGCGCCCTGAACCCAGGGTGAATACCCGCCCCGCGCAGGCGTTCACGCCCGGCGACGCGGCTTGTAGGCGCGGTCCTTGCGCCAGGCCTCGGCGAAGGCCTCGAGTTCCGGATCCGGCGTTTCCGGCAGGGTGATCACCAGGCGCGCGAAGAGGTCGCCCCGCTTGCCCTGGCCGTTCGGCAGGCCGCGCCCCTTCAGGCGAAGCCGCGCGCCGCTGTTCGACCCCTTCGGCACGGTCAGCGTCACCGCGCCTTCCGGCGTCGGCGCCTCGACCTTGCCGCCCAGGACGGCGTCATAGACGCTCACGGGCAGATCCATCACCAGCACGTCGCCCTCGACCTTGAAGACCGGGTGCGGCTTGACGCTGATTTCGATGAAGGCGTCACCGGGCGCGGTGCGGCCTGGCGCCCCCTGCCCCTTGAGACGCAGGGTCTGGCCCTCTTGAGCGCCCTTGGGGATGGTCACGTCGATGGTGCGGCCGTCGGAGAAGGCGATGCGCTTCTTGCCGCCGGCGATCGCCTCCTCGAGGTCGATCTCCAGCTTCGCGCGCACATCGGCGCCGCGCTGCGAGAAACCGCCGAATCCGCCGCCGGCCCCGCCGCCGCCACGTGGTGCGCCGCCCCGGTTGAACATCTCGCCCAGAATATCGCCGAGGTCGACGCCCTCGAAGCTTTCCGACCGGTAGGCTCCTCCGCGCGGACCGCCGCCGGCGCCGAAGGGACCGCCCGGCCCGACGCCGAAACCACCGCGCATGGTCTCGCGACCATCGGCGTCGATCTCGCCGGCGTCGAACTTCTTGCGCTTTGCCTCGTCACCGACGATGTCGAAAGCCGCGCTGACCTGCTTGAAGCGTTCCTCGGCCGCCTTATTTCCGGGGTTGGCGTCCGGATGGTGCTGCTTGGCGAGCTTACGGAACGCCTTGCGGACCTCATCGGCGTTCGCACTGCGGGATACGCCCAGTTCCTGATAGGGATCGCGCGCCAAGGACTTCCTCGAAATAATGCGGGTTCAACGCCCCTGATTTGGGCGGCTTCTATCCCAGGTGCAAGAGATGGCTGCGGCGGGTCCGGCGCAGCATGACTTCAGGTTCACGATGCGTCCGCTGGCCGGGCCATCCTATTCGGGGTGTCGAGATGTCGCTGGAGACGCTGCTGCTCACGCCTTCGGGCCGCATCGGGCGCAAGAGCTTCTGGCGGGGATATCTATTCCTGATCCTGGCGGCGTTCCTGATCAGCATCCCGATCAGCGTCTGGACCGCCTGGGCGCTCGACAACATGCCGAAGGAAGACGCCGAGATGCGCTCGAACCTGATGAGCTGGGCGGCTCAGGCGGCGCTGTTCTACCCCGGGCTGTGCCTGACGGTGAAGCGGCTGCACGATCACGGCCGCACCGGCTGGTGGTACGTGGTTCCCACCGTGGTGATGGTGGTCACCATCGGTCTGGCTGTGATGATCGGAGGGCCGGAGGTGCTGTCGAAGGACGCGCCGGCGGGCCCCTCGCCGGCGTTGGGCATCCTGATGGGCGGCATGCTGATCGCGCTGACCATGATGGTCACAATGCTGATCTACCTGGGCGCGCTGCCCGGCGAAAAGGACGCCAACCGCTTCGGTCCGCCGGAGGCTCCTCCCGAGCCCACGCGACCTTAGTCGTCGCTTCGGTCGCGCAGCAGGTCCCAGGCGGCGAAGTCGAGGGCGTCCTCGGAATCCGCTAGCGCCGCCTCGCTGACCGTCTGGCCACGCACCGAGATACCCGCCGCATGGACGCTTTCAGGATCGCCGCTCACCAACGGGTGCCAGTCCGACAGCCCACGGCCTTCATTGATGCGCCGATAGGCGCAGCTCAGCGGCATCCACTCCAGCGCGTCGATGTTCCAGGGTGTGAGTTTGATACAATCGGGCACATGGCGCTTGCGGTTGGCATAGTCCATGCAGCGACAGGCCTGGCTGTCGAATAGCTTGCAATGCACCCGCGTCGGAATGATCTCGCCCGTGTCCTCTTCCTCGAACCGAACCAGACAGCAGAGCCCGCAGCCGTCGCACAGGCTCTCCCATTCGCGCACGGTCATCTGCGCGAGGGTCTTGGTCTCCCAGAAAGGTCTCGTCGCCATGGGCGAGCCGTCCTAAACCAAACCCGCCGGTTAACCAACCGCCGACCAGGCTGCAGAGCGCTGTGATCCCAGGTTCCCACACCCGCAAGGACCCCGCGCCTCGCCCGGACAAGCCGCCGCGACGCCGCGGATGGCTGCTGCGTCGGGCGCTCGCGGCGTTGGGCGTGCTGACGGTGCTCGTCACGGTGGGCGGGCTCGCCGCCGCGGTCTGGGTCCAGAAGACCTATCTGACCGACCTGCCGCCGCTGCCGGCGCGCGAGCAGCTCTATGCCTTCAACCGCACGCCGGCGATCAAGTTCTTCGACCGCACCGGCCAACCGATCGCCGAGCGCGGCCCGCGGTATGGCGACCAGGTGTTTGTGGCGCAGCTTCCAGCCTATGTGCCACGCGCCATGCTGGCCGCCGAGGATCGGCGCTTCTACAGCCACGGCGCGGTCGACCTGTGGGCGATCGGGCGCGCGGCGTTCGCCAACCACAAGGCGGGGAAGATCGTCGAAGGCGGCTCCACCCTCACCCAGCAACTCGCCAAGACGCTGTTCCTGACCCCGGACCAGACCTTCCGGCGCAAGGTGCAGGAGGCGGTGCTGGCCGAGCGGTTGCACCGGCTGCTGAGCAAGGACGAGATCCTCGAACTGTACCTCAACCGCGTCTACTACGGCGCCAACACCTTCGGCCTCGACGGCGCGTCGCGCACCTATTTCGGCAAGCCGGCGACCCAGCTCACCCTGCCGGAAGCCGCGCTGTTGGCGGCGATCCCCAAGGCGCCGACGAGGCTGGCGCTGAACCACGGCATGGACCAGGCGCTGCCGCGTTCGCACATGGTGCTGCACCGCATGCAGCGTGAAGGCTGGATCACCGCGGAGGAGGAGGCGCACGCGATCGCCGCCCCGCCCAAGCTCGCGGCGACCGCTCAGGCCGACGACGGCGATTTCGGATGGGCGCTCGACTATGCGGCGACCGAAGCGATCCGCATGGCCGGGCCGAACTCGCCCGACCTGCTGGTGCGCCTGTCGATCGATCCGAAGCTGCAACGCAGCGCCGCCCAGATCCTGCGCCAGACGGTTCGAGCCGAAGGCCGCGCCTCGCGGATGTCGGAGGCGGCCCTGGTCTCCCTGGCTCCCGATGGCGGCATCCGCGCCATGGTCGGCGGGACCGACTACGCCTCCAGCGTGTTCAACCGCGCGGTGCAGGCCCGCCGCCAGCCAGGGTCCAGCTTCAAGCCGTTCATCTACGCCGCCGCCCTGGAGCGCGGCGTGCGGCCGACCGACATCCGCGTCGACGCGCCGCTGCGCATCGGCCGCTGGAGCCCCGAGAACTATGGCGGCGGTCACTATGGCGCGGTGATGGTGCAGACCGCCCTGGCCCGGTCGATCAACACCGTGGCGGTGCGGCTGGCCCAGGAGGCGGGACCCGCGGCGATCGGCTCGCTGGTCCGGCGTTTCGGCTTCACCAGCCTGCCGGACGAGCCGGGGCTGTCGGTGGCGTTGGGCGCCTACGAAGTCAGCGTGCTAGAGATGGCCAGCGCCTTCCAGGTGTTCCAGCAGGCCGGCGGGCGCGTGCAGCCCTACATCATCGAAGAAGTCCGCACGGTCGGCGGCGAACGGGTGGTGGTCCATCTGCCCAGCGCGCCGGCCCCCGCCTACGACGCGGCGCGCGCCGGACTGATGCTGCGGATGATGCAGGGCGTGATCACCTCGGGCACGGGCAAGCGCGCGAATTTCGGCTGGCCGGCGGCGGGTAAGACCGGCACCAGCCAGAACTGGCGCGACGCCTGGTTCGTCGGCTTCACGCCGGAGTTCGCCACCGCAGTCTGGGTGGGCAACGACGACGGCCGCTCGATGCGGAAGGTGACCGGCGGCGACGCTCCGGCGGGGATGTGGCGCAGGTTCATGGTGGTCGCCCATCAGGGACTGGCGCCGCGCGACTTCGACTGGCTGCTGCCCAGCGTCACCGCGCCCAGTCAGGACTTGGGACCGCTGGAGCCGGAAGCGCCGGCGGTGGACGAAGCCGATCAGGGCGGCTTCTACGAAGACCTGTCCGCCGCCTTCGCCCGCACCTCGGCCGACGAGGAGGACGCGGCGTGGTCCCAAGGTTCCGAGGCGGAACCGCCGTTCTGACGGCAGTCCGCCATCCGCCTATTCTCCAACGCCGCTTGCGGGCGGCGCAAAGGGCGCTATCTCCCTGCGCTGGATGAAGCCGCCCATTCTCGCCCTCAAGGACGTCCGTCTGGCCGACGGTCCGCTGATGCTGTTCGACGGCGTCGACCTGGCGCTGGAGCCGCGCGCCCGCGCCTGCCTGGTGGGCCGCAACGGGACCGGCAAGTCGACGTTGCTGCGCATGCTGGCCGGCCAGGCAGAGCCGGACGCGGGCGAACGCACCGCCAGCCCCGGCGCGCGCATCGCCTTCGTGCCGCAGGAACCGCTCATCACCGGCGCGACGCTGCTGGACTACGCAACAAAGGGCGGCGCCGCCGACCACGAGGCCAGCGCGTCGCTCGAGGCTTTCGGGGTCGATCCCGCCAAGGCCGCAACCGGTCTCTCCGGCGGCGAGATCCGCCGCGCGGCCCTGGCCCGCGCCTTCGCCGAGAAACCGGACGTGCTGTTGCTCGACGAGCCCACCAACCACCTCGACATCCTGGCCATCGAGATCCTCGAGACCGAGCTGCGCGCCTCGCGCGCCGCGGCCCTGATCGTCAGCCACGACCGCGCCTTCCTGGAGCGGGTGACCGGGCGTTGCTTCTGGCTGGAGCACCGCACGGTGCGCCGGTTGGACAAGGGCTTCGCGGCCTTCGACGAATGGGCCGAACAGATCAACCACGCCGAAGCCGAGGAAGGCCGCAAGCTCGACAAGTCGTTGCAGCGCGAACAGCATTGGATGGCGCGCGGCGTCACCGGCAGGCGGGCGCGCAACGAGGGTCGACGCCGGCGCCTCGTCGCCCTGCGCGAGGCCAAGGCCGACCGGCTGCGCGAGGTGCGCGGCGGCCTGGGCATGGAGATCGCCAACGCCGGCGTCTCCGGCCAGCGGGTCGCCGAGGTCAAGTCGATCGCCAAGGCGTTCGGCGCACGCACCGTGCTGAAGGACTTCAGCACCCGCATCCTGCGCGGCGACCGCGTCGCGGTCGTGGGGCCGAACGGTGCGGGCAAGACCACGCTGGTCAAGCTGTTGCTGGGCCAGCTCGCCCCCGACAGCGGCGAGGTGAAGCTGGGGACGGGGCTGGAGATCGCCTACATCGATCAGGCTCGCGCCGACCTTTCACTCGAGGCGACGCTGAAGGACATCCTCACCCCCCTGGGCGGCGACCAGGTGATGGTGCGCGGCCAGCCCAAGCACGTCACCGCCTACGCCAAGGAGTTCCTGTTCCGCGAGAGCCAGATGCGCCAGCCGGTGCGCAGCCTCTCCGGCGGCGAACGCAACCGCCTGCTGCTGGCCGCGGCGCTGGCCAAACCCGCCAATGTCATGGTCCTCGATGAGCCGACCAACGACCTGGACATGGACACCCTCGACCTGCTCGAGGATCTGCTGGCCGACTATGAGGGGACGCTGATCCTGGTCAGCCACGACCGCGACTTCATCGACCGGCTGGCGACGTCGACGATTGCGCTGGATGGCTCGGGCCGTGTGGTGGAGACGCCGGGCGGCTGGGAGGATTTCCTGACCCAGAACCCCGGGTTTTTCCAGGCGGTGGCCTCGTCGCCCGCGAGAGGCGCGCCAGGCAAGGCCGCGCCGGCTCCTCCACCCGCGCCAGCCCGCGCCGTTAAGCTGTCATACAAGGACCAGCGTCGGCTCGAGGAATTGGAGGCGCTGAGCCAGTCCTTGCCCGGCCGCATTGCGGCGCTGGAACTAGAGCTGGCCGATCCCGGACTCTACGGCCGTGACCCGGCGGCGTTCCAGCGCGTGAGCAAGACCCTGGACGCCGCGCGCCGCCAACTCGCCGACACCGAGGAGGAATGGCTGTCCCTGGAAGAGCGGCGCGAGGCGATGGCGGCCGGCCGCTGAGGGAGCGCAGAAGCTTCACGCGGAGTTGAATGCATCGGCGCGAGGCCGCGCGCGCGTCGGTGGATGACCGTTAACTTTTGATTCAACTGCGGAATCCGAGGCCCATGCGCAGGCGATCCACAGGCTATCAACCGAATCATCCTCAGTGGGGCGAATTCGGGCGGTTGCTTCATACAAGGTTTGGAGCCAAGGTCAAGACGTCGAAGGGAATGCAGCGCACGCGGACCGGGCGACCGGAAAGCAGAAGCGAGCGGTTCACGAAGCGACGAGGCCGGGGCGACCCAGCCACGTTCGAAGCGAGAACCCTGGACGCGATGGAAACCTACGGGGAAGCCCGTCAATCGAAGTCGCGGACCACCTGGAGACGCAGAACCCGCAGGGGGTCTGGATGAGAGGGCGACGCATCGGGCGACCGAAGCGCCGCCCTCTTGCTATGCGGCGTCCTGTTGCAGGCGGCGCCTTGGAAGACGCCGCCTGCCGCCTTAGGCTTGCGCACGCTCAAGCTCGGGAATTCCGCATGCACCCCCTCCGACTGATCGCCACCGCCCTGGCGACCGCCATGCTCTGCGCCTGCCAGCCCGCCGCGTCCGACAAGACGGCGGCCGCCCCGCAGCCCGGTGAGCCCACCGCCATCCGCTTCGCCACCGACTGGCGCGCCCAGGCCGAACAGGGCGGATTTTATCAGGCGTTGGCGACCGGCGAGTACGCCAAGCGTGGCCTCAAGGTGGAGATCATCCAGGGCGGTCCTGGTGTGAACGTGCCGCAACTGCTGGCCGCCGGGTCGGTGGATATGGGAATGGGCTCCAACAGCTTCATCGTCATGAACCTCGCCCAGGAGAAGGCGCCGGTGAAAGCGGTGGCGGCGTTCATGCAGAAGGACCCGCAGGTGCTGATCGCCCATCCGGACCAGGGGATCGAGAAGATCGCCGATCTGAAGGGCCATCCGATCCTGCTCGCGGACGCTTCGGTCACCGCCTTCTGGGTGTGGCTGAAGGCGAAGTACGGATTCACAGACGACCAGGTGCGCAAGTACACCTTCAACTCCGCGCCGTTCCTGGCCGACAAGCGGGTCGCCCAGCAGGGCTATCTGACGTCGGAGCCCTACACCCTGGAGAAGGAGGCCAAGCTGAAGCCCAAGGTGTTCCTGCTGGCCGACGAGGGCTTCCCCGGCTACGCGGCCATGGTGCTGGCTTCGACCACGTTGATCGACAAGGACCCGAAGTCGGTGCAGGCGTTCGTGGAGGGCTCGGCCGCCGGCTGGAAAAGCTACATCGACGGCGACGCCGCCCCCGGCGACGCGCTGATCCGCAAGGCGAACCCGGAGATGACCCAGGACGTGCTCGATCAGGCGCGGGCCAAGATCAAGGCCGCCGGCCTGGTCGACGGCGGCGATGCGGCCAAGGCGGGGCTGGGGGTGATGACCGACGCGCGCTGGAACGAATTCTTCTCCATGGCCGCGGGTCAGGGCGTCTATCCCAAGACCCTGGATCCGAAGAGCGCCTACACCCTGCAATTCACGGCCCAGCCCGCCCCGTGACCTTCGCAGCCCTTGACGAGGTCGAGGTCGACTATCCGAACCGCGGCAAGGCGCTGGGGCCGTTCAGCCTGGCGCTGGAACACGGTCAGATCACCGCGCTCGTGGGACCATCGGGCTGTGGGAAGTCGACGGCGTTGCGCCTGCTGGGCGGCCTCGAGCAGCCGACCCGAGGCCGGGTGACGCGTGCGGCGGAGCGCGGCGAGACGTCCGTGGTGTTCCAGTCGCCCACCTTGGCGCCCTGGCTCTCCGCCCAGGCCAATGTCGCGCTTCCGCTGGAGCTATCGGGCGTGGCGCGCCCTGCCGCCCGCGCCCGGGCGGCGGAGGCTCTGGCCCGAGTGGGCCTGTCGGGCGCGGAGACCGCGAGGCCGGCGCAGCTTTCCGGCGGCATGGCGATGCGGGTGTCGCTGGCCCGCGCCCTGGTCACCAATCCTCGCCTGCTGCTGTTGGATGAGCCGTTCGCCGCCCTCGACGAGATCACCCGGCGCGCGCTCGCCGACGACGTGCTGTCGCTGTGGGCCGGCGCTCAGCCGGCGGTGGTGTTCGTCACCCACAGTGTCGAGGAGGCGGTGTACATGGCCTCGCGCGTCATCGTCATGAGCCGCGGCCCAGGCCGTTCGCTGGGCGAGACGGTGGTGGAGGCGCCTCTGCCCCGCCCCGCCGGGTTCCGCACCACGCCGGTGTTCCGCGAGACGGTGGAGCAGGTGTCGATGCGCCTGGCCCAGGGGATGGCGGCGGCATGAGGCGGCTGGCCGAGTTCCTGGCGCCGATCGCGCTGATCGTCGTGCTGCTGGCGATCTGGGAGATCAGCTGCCGCGCCATGAACGTGCCAGCCTATTTCCTGCCCGCGCCATCGGCGGTGGCGCAGGCGCTGGTCGCCGATGCGCCCACCTTGCTGACGTCGGCATGGAACACTCTGCAGATGGCGCTGATCGCGCTGCTGGTCGCCAGCGTTCTCGCCCAGGGGTTGGCGCTGGCGGTGGGCCTGAGCCCGCTGCTGGAACGCGCGGTCCAACCCCTCGCCGTCGTCCTCCAAGTCACGCCGGTGGTGGCGATCGCGCCGCTGGTGGTGATCTGGGCGGGACTAGATCATCCCCAGCGCGCCATCGTGGCGCTGGCCGCGGTCGTCGCCTTCTTTCCGATCTTCTCCGGCGCGGTCACAGGACTGAAGTCGGCCGATCCCGACCTGGAGCGGCTGTTCGACCTCTATGGCGCGACCCGCACGCAACGACTGCTGCGCCTGCGCGCGCCCTCGGCCGCGCCGTTCGTACTGGAAGGCCACAAGGTCGCGGCCGGCCTGGCGGTGATCGGCGCCGTCGTCGCCGAGTTCGTCGCCGGATCCGGCGGCGCGCAAGGTCTGGCCTGGCGAATTCTAGAGGCCGGCAACCGGCTGCAGACCGCCCGCATGTTCGCGGCCCTGGTCGTGCTGGGCGTGCTGGGCGCGGTGTTGCACGCCGTTTTCGAGGCGCTGGAGCGCGCCGCGCTGCGCTGGTGGCGGGGCCGTTAGGCGCCGGTTAAGCCGCTTTCCGGTACAGCTATGCCGGCATGCGCCATACCCTCGCCTTAGCCGCCGTCTGCGTTTTCGCGGGCGCCTCCGCCGCCGCCGCCCAGTCGGTGCAGGACCGCTACGGTCCGGCGCGCGCGCCCGCGCCGATCGCCGTCGCGCCCGTGCAGACCGCATCGCTTGATCGCCCCGCCGCGCTGTACAGCGGCCCGATGCTGAACTGGAGCGCCAGGCGCGCCAGCCCGGTGATC
>NZ_JAUXZW010000365.1 GCF_030693805.1 Phenylobacterium sp. | reverse complement strand
GCGTCCCGGTATAAGCGGGCTCGCAACGTTCCTCGCGGTCATTCGCCGCGACTTCGAGAAGGGTGTTCCTGCGAGACGATGACGTGCACACCCTAGCCTTCACATCTTCTGCTTGGGCAGAAGTTACCGGCTCTCTGTCGCGGGGCAACGAGGTGGCCGGGCTTTTGCTGGCCGGGCGCGCCGAAGGCGCAGACGGGATAACACTATTGGTCCGTGCCGTTCGCTGGATCGGGCAAGAACACTACGGCCAGCAAGATGCTCACGGTCTCTCGATTCGATCCGCCGGCTATGTGCCGATTCTCAAAGAGGCGGGAGCAGACGACGAAGTCCCGATCTTCTTTCATACTCACCCTGGAGGACGGGCACATCCCTCCGAGTCCGATCGCGAAGTTGATCGCCAAGTGCAAGAGCTGTTCCGCCTAAGGAGCAGGCAATCGCGGTACGTGAGCGTAGTAGTGGGAGGTTCGCCGGACGCCCCGGAGTTCACCGGCGCCGTGTACTCGGACGCTGGCTTGGCGCCGGCCCGCATTGATCGCATGCGAGTGATCGGTCGCCACCTGCGGATCCTCGCCGCCGCGGATTCGGACGAACCCAGCAGTCAGCCGGACCGCTTCGATCGTCAAGTCCGAGCGTTCGGAATGGAGGGCCAGAAGCAACTGAGCCGTGTGCGAGCCGGCGTAGTCGGCGCTGGCGGCACGGGATCCGCGGTGTGCGAACAGCTGTTGCGGTTGGGCGTCGGTTCGATTGTGGTGATCGACAACGATGTCGTGACAGCGTCGAACCTGACCCGGATCCACGAGTCGACGCACTCGGACATTGGCCGACCGAAGGTGCATGTGGTTGGCGACGAAGCAATTCGGATAGGTGCTAACACCAATGTGTCGGCGATCGAGGGAAATGTCGCCTGGGAACATGTCGCGCGGGAGCTTCGACACTGTGACGTCGTGTTTGGCTGCACAGACGATGACGCAGGGCGCGCCGTACTTTCGCGACTGGCCTACTGGTACCTGATCCCGCTTATAGACTGTGGCTTCGTAATTGAATCTGTCGACGGGAACGTGCGTGGGCTTTTCGGGAGGGTAACTACCGTGATGCCAGGCGAGGCCTGTCTAATATGCCGTCGGCGCGTCGATCCGATCCGAATGAGAAACCAGCTGCTGCCTTCCGCAGAGAGGGGACGGCTCGCTGATGAAGGATATGCCCCCGGGCTTCTCGACCCCGACCCTGCGGTGGTTGCGTTCACAACGATGACCGCTTCATACGCAGTGACCGAACTGCTCGATCGCCTATTCGCCTACAGTGGCGAGGATGCGCCGTCGGAGTTGCTTTTGCGGTTGCACGCACGGGACGTGCGAACAAATCGTGTCGAACGGGTTGTCGGCCACTACTGCGATGATGTGCGCAATTGGGGCCGGGGTGATACTGCGCCGCTTCTCGGGCAGATGTGGCCTGCCTAACAATGTTCGATTTCTTCAGAAGTACTCGTAAGGGAGACGCAAAGTTCGACGGTGTGCAGTATTACGCGTCCC
>NZ_JAUXZW010000363.1 GCF_030693805.1 Phenylobacterium sp. | reverse complement strand
TGGCGATCATCCTGGGCATGCTGTTCGTGCTGTTCGGCTCGATGAAGGACGCCGCCGTGGTGTTCAGCGGCGTTCCGCTGGCGCTGACGGGCGGGGTGGCGGCGTTGGCCTTGCGCGGTCTGCCGCTATCGATCTCGGCCGCGGTCGGCTTCATCGCGCTGTCGGGCGTGGCGGTGCTGAACGGGGTGGTGATGGTGTCGTTCATCCGTGGGCTGCGCGCCCGGGGGATGGAGGTCGAGACGGCCGTGCGCGAAGGCGCGTTGGCGCGGCTGCGGCCGATCCTGATGACCGCTCTGGTCGCCAGCCTTGGCTTCGTGCCGATGGCGTTCAATGTGGGGGCCGGCGCGGAGGTCCAGCGACCGCTGGCCACCGTGGTGATCGGCGGGATCCTGTCCTCGACCCTGCTGACGCTGTTCGTGCTGCCGGCGCTGTATCGTCTGGTCTACCGCAAACCCTCGGCCGAACAGGCCGGGGCCTGACGGTCAGCCGGCCAGGATGTGCGACACGTCGGCTAACGACTCGCCGGTCGGGATCAACACCCCCTCGACGGTCGCCAGCAGCGCCGGCAGGTTGATCGGTTTGGACGCCACGGCGTCCATTCCGGCTTCCAGGTATTCGGCGACGTGGTGGGCCATGGCGTTGGCGGTCAAGGCGATGATCGGCGTGCGCGTGCGCCCGGTCGCAAGCTCGCGCTCGCGGATGAAACGGGTCGCGGCGGGCCCGTCCATCAATGGCATCTGCACGTCCATCAGCACCACGTCCCAGTGAGCGCTTTCCCAGGCTTTCACCGCCTGCTCGCCGTTCGCCGTCAGGTGCGGCTCCAGTCCCACCTGCTGGAGCAGGGTCTTCAGCACGAGCTGGTTCATCGGATTGTCTTCGGCGACGAGCACCCGCAGTTCGCGCGCCATTGACGGCAAGGCGACGGCTGTCGATGGCGGCGCCACATCCATGTTCGCCGCGGCGCGCATCAAAGGCAATTCGACGGAGAAAGCCGACCCGCGTCCTGGCTCGCTTTCCACGGAGATGTCGCCGCCCATCATCGTGACCAGCTCGCGGCAGATGGCCAGGCCCAGACCCGTGCCGCCGAACCGGCGGGTGGTGGAGGCGTCGGCCTGCACGAACTTGTCGAACAGTTTCACGCGGGCGGCGGGCTCGATGCCCAGACCGGTGTCGGCGACGCGCAGGATGAGGTGTTCACCTGGACGCGAGATCTCGACGCGGACCGAGCCGCGGTCCGTGAACTTCACCGCATTGGAGATCAGATTGTAGAGCACCTGGCGGATGCGGGCCGGATCCCCGCGCCACGCGCCTGTCGCTTGCGGCGCGATCTCAAGGTCGAAGTGGATGTCCTTGTCACGCGCGAGCGACTCGAAGGCCGCCATGGCGGAGCCGGCGATACCGGCGATGTCGACGACGCCGTCCTCGATCTCCAGCTTGCCGGCCTCGATCTTCGACAGATCCAGCAGATCGTTGAGCAGCACCAACAAGGCCTCGCCTGAGTGGCGCACCACGTCCAGCCGCTCGCGCTGCGCCGGCGGCAGCGGGTCGTGGGCCATGGCCTGGGCCATGCCCAGTACGCCGTTGAGCGGCGTGCGGATCTCGTGGCTCATGGTGGCCAGGAAGGCGGACTTGGCGTCGCTGGCGTCGCGCGCGGCTCGCACCGCCGCGCGCTGTGCACGATTGGCGCGGCGAAGCTGCTGCTCGGCCAGCATCAGTTCGGTGATCGACTGGTTCATCGCCACCACACGCACCGGCCCATCGCCGGGCAGCCGGTAGGCGTAGAGCTTGTACCAGCGCCGCTCTGTGGCGGAATGGCAGGGGTATTCGCATTCGAACACGGCCCGCTCGCCGGCCAACACTTCGAGCAGAGCCTGCCTGGCGCGCGTCGGGGGGCCTTCGCCGCGTCGACAGGTGTCGAGATAGTTTGCACCCAGGCCATGGCTGGTCTGCGCGAAACCGCCGGCGGCGACGAACTCGCCGCAAGCCAGGTTCGCCGAGATGATCACGCCGTTCTCGTCGAGCACGCACAGGGTCGCGGCCATGCCGTCGATGATACCGTGTACGAAGCGTTCGGACTCTTCGAGGCGGGCGGTCGCCTGTCGTTGCTCGGTGATGTCGAGAACGACGCCACGCAGCGCTACCACCTCGTCGCCCTCGAACGCCGGCTCGGCCACCGTGCGCAACCAGATCGGCTCCGCATCTGGCAGGCCAACCTCGCACTCGAAGATGACGCGCTCGCCGCTGGCCCGCGACTGGGCCAGCAGGCCGCGCAGTTCGACGCGATCATGCGGCCGCCAAATCTGCACCGCCTCTTCGATGGAGACGTTGGGGGAGTGCGGCCAACGGACCAGGGCGCACATCTCATCGGAAAAGGTGACCCGACCGGTCTTGTAGTCGATCTCGAAGCCGCCAAGCTTGGCCATATGGCCGGCGGCGCGGAGAGTGGCCGCGGTACGGCGCAAGCCGAGTTCCAGGCCACTGACCTTGTCGCGATCGGACGCGGAGATGGTGATGTCGCGGCTGAAGATCAAAAAATGATCCACCGCGGCGCCGGAGGCGGCGAGCGGCGAGACGGTGATCTCCCACACCCTGCGCATTCCCTGGGCGTTCGGGATCTCCGCAGTGAACTGGGCGGTCTGGCCGGCGGCGGCCGCAGCGAGAGCCGCCAGTGCGGCCTCCTGCACGTCGAGGCTCAGATAACGGACCCAACGGCGCCCTGACAGCAGGGAGAAGTCGTCCACGCCCATCGAGGCCACCGAGGCCGGATTGGCGAAGCGCAGACGTCCTTCAAGGTCGAGCACCTGGACGCAGTGGGCGCTGCCGTGGATGAGCTGCTCGAAGAAATCGCCCCGCGCGAGACCGGCAATCTCGGTCGGCGTCATGTTCTTGATCCCCTGAGCCGCAGATCCGGCTGCGCGTTCTGACTCAGGCGGAATGTACGAAGTCGCTGTTAAAAGTCTCTGAGGACAGGCGCGGCCGCCGAGCAGCCGTTCGTAGCCCCGCCCGAACAGCGGCGTGCAGCGATTTCGGCCGACGCAGGGCGATCAGGGCTTCGCCAGCTCAGGGTCGGACGTGTCGTCGTCGCGATGGCGATGGTATTCAGCTGCCGCGAACGGCAGAAGATTGCTGCGACCAACAGCAGGTGAGGACCCGATGACCGTGGCGAGCGCCGATGCGGCGTCCGACGAGGCGCACGCCGCCTGGCCGGACGACATCTACGACGTGCTGAAGGCCTTTGACGTGCGCCAGGCGCCCTACGTGCCCGACGGGGGCCATAAGCAGCTCATCGAGCGCCTCCAGGCTGACCCTGACGTACTCGCAGTATCGCTGACCACCGAGGAGGAGGGTGTCGCGCTCGCCGCCGGCGCCTGGCTGGGTGGCCAGCGCTCGGCGCTGCTGATGCAGTCCAGCGGCGTTGGCAACTGCATCAACATGCTGTCGCTGATCCGCACCTGCAAATTCCCGTTCCTGACCCTGATCACGATGCGGGGCGAGTGGGGCGAGTTCAATCCGTGGCAGGTGCCCATGGGGTCGGCCGTCCAGCCGGTGCTGGAGCTGATGGGCGTGCAGGTGCGCCGCGCCGACCAGCCGGACGAGGTCCGCGATGTGGTGCAGAACGCCGCCAGCATGGCCTTCCTCGGGGGTTCGGCGGTCGCCGTGCTGTTGGGTCAGCGCCTGGTGGGCAGCAAGGTCTTTGTGAAATGATCGCTGGAACCCACGCCTCGAACGCCCTGCTCGATCGCCGCGAGGTGGTCTCGCGCCTGCTGGTTGATCGTAACGACGCCCTTGTGGTCACCTCGCTGGGCAGCGCCACCTACGACGTGGCGAATGTCGGCGACCACGACCGCAACTTCTATCTGTGGGGCGCGATGGGCGGGGCCGCGGTGCTAGGCCTGGGCCTGGCGCTGGCGCAGCCGGATGTGCCGGTCATCGTCTTTGTCGGCGATGGCGAGTTGCTGATGGGGCTGGGCTCGCTCGCCACCATCGCCCAGCAGCGTCCCGGAAACCTGACCGTCGTCGTGCTCGACAACGAGCTCTACGGCGAGACCGGCGCACAAAAGACTCACGTCGCCTACGGGACAGACCTCGCCGCGGTGGCCAGGGGTTGCGGCATCGACGATTCCGTCACCCTCACGACCATGGCCGAGGTCGAGACCCTGGCCCTTCGCGCGCACTCGGTGCGGACCGAGACGGCCGTGGCGGTGATCAAGATCGACGGCGGCGACGCGCCGCGGGTGATCCCGTTGCGCGACGGCGCGGTCAACCGCGGGCGCCTGCGCCTCGCGCTCGGTCTTTCGATCGACTGACGCCTCGGTTTCAGGCGGGCGCGAGCTGGCCGCCGCGCACCAGCCGGCCCGGCAGCTCGCCGGTCGAGGCGCCGTCACGGTAGGTGACCACGCCGGCCACCAGGGTGGCCACGAAGCCGTCCGCCTGCTGCTGCAGGCGGCGTCCGCCGGCTGGCAGGTCGCGGACCACGCGCGGCATGTGCAGCTGCAGGCGGTCCAGATCGATGACGTTGACGTCGGCCTTGTAGCCCACGGCGATCCGGCCGCGATCATTCAGGCCTACGCAGCGAGCCGGGGCGTCGCTGAGCGAGGCCACGGCCTGCGCCAGGCCGATGGCCTGACCGGCCGGCGCATCGCGCACGAACCGCTGCAGCAGAAACGTCGGGTAGCTGGCGTCGCAGATCATCCCGTAGTGCGCGCCGCCATCGCCGAGGCCGAGGATGGTCTGAGGGTGCACCGCCATGGTCAGCGCCGCGTCCAGGTTTCCGTCCCGATAGTTGGCGCCGGGCAGGAACAGCAACCGCTGACCCTCATCCTCTAGCAGCAGGTCGTAGACGTATTCCTCGAAGCTCAGGCCTCGGGCGGCCGCCTGTCGGTCAATGCGGTCATTGAGATCGGGCTCGTAACAGGGCGGTTCGCCCATAGGATAGGCGGCGTGGGTGTTGTGAACGATCTTCATCCGCACCGGGTTCGGGTCCTGCGGCGCTTCACTGAGCAACTTCGCGCGCATCGCCGGATCGCGCATCGCGGCGACCTTCTCAGGCAAAGACAGGTCGGCGATCGCCTGATAGCTGGGGTGCAGGCTGAACGGGTGGAAGGACAGATTGAGGCCGTACAGCATGCCCACGGGGCGCGGAAACACCTGGGCCTTCATGGACAGGCCGTCGGCGTTGGCCTCCTCGAGCAGGCGCAGCGCATCGCTCCAGGCTGCGGGATCGCGGGTCGGCATCTGCATCAGGGAGAACGACAGCGGCCGGCCCGAGGCCTGCGCCAACCGGCGCATGATGTCGAACTCGCTGGCGGTGTCGCTGACGATGTCGGGGATGATCTGAAACACGACGGTCTGAGCGTCCTTCAGGCCGCCAGCCAGCGCAAGCAGCTCCTGCTCTTCGGCGAACAGGCTGGGCGCAAGCTCGCCGGCCTGAGTGCGATGCATCAGGTTGCGCGACGTGGTGACCCCAAGCGCGCCGGCGCGAACCGCCTCTGTGGTCAGGGCGCGCATGGTCGCCAGATCCTCGGGCCGCGCGTCTTCCTTACGCAGCGCGCGCTCACCCATCACGTACAGCCGCAGCGCCGAGTGCGGGAGTTGGGCGGCGACGTCGATGTCGAGCTTCCGCGAGCCGATCGCGTCGAGATATTGCGGGAAGGTCTCCCAATTCCAGGGCAGGCCCTCGGTCATGACGATCTCGGGGATGTCCTCGACCCCCTCCATCAACTCCACCAGCATGTCGCGCTCGTCGGGGCGGCAGGGTGCGAAGCCGACGCCGCAGTTGCCCATCACCACCGAGGTCACCCCATGGTTGGACGAGGGGCGAGCGTGTGCTCCCAGGTCACCTGACCGTCGTAGTGGGTGTGGATGTCGACGAACCCGGGGGTGACGATCTTGCCGGTCGCGTCGATCTCCTCGCGGCCCTGACCGACCACCTCGCCGACCGCGACGATACGGCCGTCCTTGATCGCCACGTCGCCGACGAAGCCTTCGGCGCTGTGTCCGTCGTAGATCGTTCCCCCGCGGATGACGCTGTCGAATTCCATGGCCTGGGCCCTCTTCGTATCTGTCAAAGCGTCGCGCTGGCGCTATAGAGCTGGACGCCGGCGACATTGGCCCATTCGGGCTGTTCCAACATGTAGCGGGCGGCGGCGGCGATGTCCGTCGCTTTCGCCACGGGCGGGCCAGCCTTGATCCCGCGCGCGGCGTAGAGGTTGTCCAGCATAGCAAACGGCTTGGCGGACCAGGGCGTTCGCGTCGGTCCGATTGGCTAGAGGCGGTAGACCCGCTCGGCCGTGCCCTTGAAAAGGGCCGCCTTCTCATCAGCCGAGGCGCCCTGGGCCAGCCGCTTGAAAGCGTTCCACAGGGTGCGGTAGGTGCACGACGGGCTGTCCATCGGGTAGTTGCTCTCGAACATCGCGCGCTCGGCGCCGAACGCCTCGATGCAGGCTTCGATGTAGGGCCGCCAGGCGTCGGCCAGCACCTGCGATGACGCGGGCTCGGACAGTTTGTGGAAGCCGAAGCCGCACAGGGTCATGCCCAGGCCGCCCAGCTTCACATTGACGTTCGGACGCTTGGCCAGCTCCTGGATCGCCGCGCGCCAGACCGGGAAGATCTCGTCGCGCTTGCCGGCGTAGGGGCCGATGCCGACCACCCCGCCGACGTGATCCAGCACGATGGTCTGGTCGGGCAGGGCGGTGGCGAGGGCCGTCACCTCGTCGATCTGAGGATGATAAACATAGGCGTCGAAGCTCAGGCCGAGCTGGCCCAGCGCGGCCACGCCTGCGCGAAACGCCGGCTGGGCCAGCATCTGCGACGTGACCACGCCGTGGCCGTGGATCTTGTCGCTGGCGTCCCAGGCAGTGATGTGGCGCACGCCGCGAAACCGGCGCGGATCGGCTTCGACGTGGGCGGACAGCGTCTCCTGCACCTTGTCGCCCGTCAGGTCGGCGTAGCCGACGATGCCCAACGCCACGCGGGCGGGGCCGTAACGGTCGCTGGCCGACATGGCGGCCTGGCCGGCGGCGAATTCCGTTTCGCCCACCGGCTTCAGATGGTCCGGGCCCTCGGCGCGATAGAACGATCCGCATTCGACGTAGACCGTGCTCTCAACCCTGTGGCCGTCGCCGACGTCGGCCAGGAACTCGTGCAGCAGGTATCGATTGGTCGGGAAGTCCCACAGGTGATGATGCGGGTCGCAGATCGCCAGATCCGGCTCGATGACGTCTTCCATGCCGTGGGGTTTTTCCTGTGTGCGCGGGTGCGCGCCTTGTGCCAGCGCTGTGGCGTCGAATCCAGTAGATCGCCTCACGGTGTCGCCCTAGAGAGGCGACGCCGCTGACTTGCGCGGTCGATTTCAACAGGATGAGGGCCGCCGATGAGCCAGACAGCGACGATGACCAAGGCCGCCGGCTGGACCCTGTGGGACCTGCCGTTCTTCGAGGCTGAGCATTTCGAGCTGGCGGAGCGGATGGCCGCCTGGGCCAGGGAGAACGTCTCCCATCACGATCCCAAGGTCGACCTGGCGAAGCGGGCCCGCAAGCTGGTGCGCGCGTTCGGCGACGCCGGTTTCCTGAAACATGTCGTGCCGCCGCTGGGCCAGGGCGTGGACGCCCGCTCGGTCTGTCTGCTGCGCGAGGCGATCGCCTACCAGGACGTGCTGGCCGACGACATGTTCACCATGCAGGGCATCGGCGCCGCCGCCGTCGCCCGGCTGGGCACGCCCGAACAGCAGGCCAAGTACTTGGCCCCTTGCCGGGACGGCACGATGATCGCCGCCCTGGCGCTGACCGAGGCCAAGTCCGGCTCGGACGTCGCCTCCACCGCCACCACCGCCACGCGTGACGGCGACAGCTTCGTGATCAACGGCGAGAAGGCCTACATCTCTAACGCCGGCCTCGCCGACTTCTATGTGACTGTGGCGCGCACGGGCGAGGCGCCGGGCGCGCGCGGCCTGTCGGTGTTCATGGTCGACGCGGACACCAAGGGCCTCAAGGTCGGCCCGCCGATGGACCTGATCGCCGAGCACCCGATCGCCGCGGTCAGCTTCGTCGACTGCCGGGTGCCGGCCAGCGCCATGATCGGCGAGCCGGGGCAGGGGTTCCGCGCCGCCATGGGCACGCTGGACGTGTTCCGCCCCTCGGTCGGGGCCGCCGCCGTCGGCGCCGCGCGCCGCGCGCTCGCCGAGACGCTGGAGCGCCTGACCAACCGCGAGATGTTCGGCGACAAGATGAGCAAGCTGGCGGGCGTGCAGTCCGCGGTCGCCGACATGGCCTGCGACATCGAGGTCTCCGCCCTGGCCGTCTATCGCGCCGCCTGGGGCCAGGACAAGCAGCGCGGGCGTCCGTCCTACGAGGCGTCGATGGCCAAGCTGGTGGCGACCGAGGCGGCGGGCCGAGTGATCGACCGCGCCGTGCAGCTGTTCGGCGGCATGGGCGTGACCCAGGGCTCGATCATCGAGCGCCTGTACCGCGAAGTCCGCCCGATGCGGATCTACGAGGGCGCCTCCGAGGTGCAGAAGCTGATCATCGGCCGCGACATGCTGAACCGGGCGGCCAAGCCCTAGCCGTCAGTCTCAGGCGGCGGCGAAAGCGCCGCCGTCAGACGTCGGTGAGGAAGCCGATCACTTCGCGGTTGAAGGCCGCGGCCCTCTCCCATGGCACCCACAGGCCTGTGGCGCCGTAGATGTGCACCTCGACCTCGGGGATGCGGCTCAACATGAACAGGGCGTTGTCGTAGCCCTGTACGCGGTTGTCCCGGCCCCAGATCACCAGGGTGCGCGCCTTGATCTGGTCGAGGTCTTTCCACACCGGCTCGACCACGGGGACGCTGCCGGGGCGTCCTTCCGGCGCCCCGGCCATGAAGGCCGGATCGATGCTGGCCTGATAGCGCTCCTCGATCAGCTCGTCGGTGATCATGGCGTGGTCGAACATCATCATCTCGAGGTAGCGGCGCATCTTGTCGCGCGAAGGCCCTTCGCCGCCGTAGTAGCTGCGGATCACCTTCATGCCTTCGGTGGGCTGAGGCTGGAACATCGAGGCCCCGCCGGCGGCGCTGACCAGCACCAG
>NZ_JAUXZW010000355.1 GCF_030693805.1 Phenylobacterium sp. | reverse complement strand
CGGCGATGCCGCCCAAGGGGCTGATGGCCGGGATCACGCCGGCGTTGTTGATCAGGGTGGCGCTGTCGAGCTCGGCCGCGTGCAGGCTGCCCAGCCAGCGTTCCAGCCGCTCGGCGGCCTCCTGGCTGTCGGCCAGGTCTTGTGACCACTGTTCCAGGTGCGCGCCCCGGGCTTGCGCCAGCGCGGCCAGATCGTTGTTGGTGCGGCGCGAAATGCACAGCAGGATGCGCCCCGGCGCGAGCAACTGCTGGGCCATGGACAGGCCCATGCCGCGCGAGGCGCCGGTGAGGATGGTGAGGTGGGGCGGGGTGGGCAGGTTCATGCCCACATTGTGCCCAAGCCAGCCGCTGCGGCTGGCTCAGTGCAGGCGGGGCAGCTCGACGAAGCGCACCGGCAAGGGGCTTTGGGGCAAGAGGATGAAGTCGGCCAAGGGTTTGATGTCCATTGTGCAAACCATGCCAGGGTCGGTGCTGCGCTCATCCACCTGGAAGCGCACCAGCCAGCCCTCGCCGGTGGGCGTCGATTCCAGTTCGGCGCTGAGGATGGCAATGCTGCCACTGCAACCACTGTACGACGATGTGACGCCGACCAGCATGTGTTGCTTGAAGTCAATGTGGGCCAAGGACGGGGCTGGTTCGGGCGGCCACACGGTGTTGTGGGTGTCCCAAATCTGCGCCCACTCGCTGACGTTGCGGGCCACGTGCTGGCCGTCCTCAGCGGCCCAGTTGTCCACTTGCAGCAGCACCCGCTCGTGCGCGCTGGGGGTGGTCTTGGCCACCGGGTCGGTCTGTTCTGTACCGCCACCACACGCCGCCAGCAAACCGGCCAGGCCCAGCGTGATGGCGGACATCGCGGTCCGCTCTGCGGTTTTTGTCCAAGCACCCATGAATTCGTCCTCCCTGCATTCTTTTTTTTGTTCCAAGTTGCCCCTGAGCAGTGGTGCGAAGCTTAAAAGATGTGTTTGTCAATTCATAGCGTGAGACGCTCAACAATTGTTAATTCGAGTCCACAAATCCCGGGCGGCACAATGAAGGCATGTGGACCGACACCCATTGCCACCTTGATGCCCCCGAGTTCGGCTCAGACACCGCTGCGGTGCGCGACCAAGCGCGGTCGGTTGGTGTTGATCTGTGTGTGATTCCGGCGGTAGTGGCTGCTCACTTTGATGCCGTGCGGGCGCTGGCCCACCAGACCGGCGACGCCTACGCGCTCGGCATCCACCCGCTGTACGTGCCCCAGGCCATCGATGAAGATTTGACACAGTTGGACCTGGCGTTGACACAATGGCGTGACGATTCTCGCCTGGTGGCGGTGGGCGAAATCGGGCTGGATTTTTTTGTGCCCGCCCTGTGCGCGCCCGCGATGCGCGAACGCCAGACCCACTTCTACCGCGAGCAACTGCGCATCGCGCGTCGCCACGGCCTGCCGGTCATCCTGCATGTTCGGCGTTCGGCCGACCAACTGCTCAAACAGCTGCGGCAGATCGCGGTGCCTGGGGGCATCGCACACGCCTTCAACGGCAGCGATGTGCAGGCCCAGGCCTTCATCGCGCTGGGTTTCAAACTGGGCTTTGGCGGTGCGCTCACTTTTGAGACCGCGCGCCAGTTGCGCCGCCTGGCCGCCAAGCTGCCGTTGGAAGCGTTGGTG
>NZ_JAUXZW010000335.1 GCF_030693805.1 Phenylobacterium sp. | reverse complement strand
CCCAACCTCTGACCGCCCTTTCGAATCGGCGACCGCCTGTCTCGCGGTCGCCAAATCGAACGCCGTCGGCAGCGACCTGTTCCGCTTAGGCGGCGGCCTTGTTCGAGGTGCGCGGGTGGAAGAACAGCGCCTGGCCGATGGCCGCCTTCACCGTCTCCGGCTGGAACGGCTTGGTGATCAAGAAGGTGGGCTCCGGCCGCTCGCCGGTCAGCAGGCGTTCGGGGAAGGCGGTGATGAAAATCACCGGCACGTCGAAGCGCGCCAGGATATCCTTCACCGCATCGATGCCGCTGGAGCCGTCGGCCAACTGGATGTCGGCCAGCACCAGACCGGGCGTCTTGCGCGCAACCGCATCGACCGCCTCGGTACGGGTCGCGGCGATATCGACCACGGTGTGGCCCAGTTCCTTGACCAGCGCTTCGATGTCGGCGGCGATCACCGGTTCGTCCTCGATGATCAGCACCTCGGTGGCGAGCTCGGCGTCGATCTCCTTCTGCGCCTCGGAGATCAGTTGCTCGACTTCCGGGAAGTCGGTGCCGAGGATCTGTGCGGCTTCGCTGGGCGTGAACCCTTCGAGTGCGGTCAGTAGGAACGCCTGGCGCGATCGCGGCGCGATGCGCATTAGGCGACGGGTGGTGTCGTCGGACGGGCCGCCGTCATCCAGCGGCGTGTCCTCGAGTTGCGCGCCCGACGTGCACCAAATGGCATGGAACACGTGGTACAGCGCCACGCGCGGCGTAAGGTTCGCCTCCAGCACGCGTTCGCCCGCGGCCAGCGCCTCGAGCGCGACGCGGACGTAATGATCGCCGGTGGTCTGGTCACCGGTCAGAGCACGAGCGTAACGACGGACGTAGGGCAGGTGCGGCGCAAGGCGGGCGAGAAGATTCAAAACGACCCCCGGAAGCTGAAGCTAGGCAGGCGAATGGCGGGCTGCCCGACGCAGCCCTACGATAGCGGCGAAACGTCGGGGGAGGGAACCGGTTCCGCCGCTGGACCGTTTTGGCAGGCCTGCGTCGCGCAGGGAACCGGGGGCGAGGTGCTGCGTTGACTGGCGAGGATGACAAAGCAGGGGGACGGCAAGCGCGCGAGCGCGATGCCGACGACATGATCGAACAAAGGTCCAGCGAGGAGCGCCGCAACCCGTCGGCTGCACTTGATGAAGCGCGCCTGCGTCAGCAAGCGATCGGCGTGCGCCTGCGTCAGATGTTCGACGAAGTCGTGAACGAGCAGGTCCCTGACGAATTCCTGGATATTCTTCGGCAAGCGGATAAGCGCGCAGCGGAGAAGGGCTAATGGCCACCCCCGTGGAAGGCCGCCCTCCTCGCACCCCGCAGGAGGACGAAGCGTTCAAACGTGAGCTGGTCCAGCTCATTCCTCACCTTCGCGCCTTCGCCCGCACCCTGTGCGGCGACCCCGCCGCCGCCGATGATCTGGCGCAAGACGCCATGATGAAGGCGTGGGACGCCCGCGCCAGCTTTCAGATGGGCACCAACATGAAGGCCTGGACCTTCATGATCCTGCGCAACCAGTTCTACTCGGAGAAGCGTCGCTCGTGGCGTCAGAGCCAGCTCGACCAGGAGGCTGCCGAGCGGACCTTGGTGGCGGTGGACGATCCAGAAGCCCCGGTGGCGCTCGACGAGCTGCGTCTGGGCCTGTCGATGCTCCCGGCAGAACAGCGCGAGGCCCTGATCCTCGTCGGCGCCGGAGGCTTCGCCTACGAGGAAGCCGCTGAGATCTGCAACTGCGCCGTTGGCACGGTGAAGAGCCGGGTCAGCCGAGCGAGGCGTGCGCTGCACGCGATCCTCGAACAGGGCGCGTATGACCGCGACGGCGCCTCCGCGGGCGACGCCATGCGTTCTATCCTCGCCGACGCGGAGCGGCTAAGCACGGTCCGTTAGCGCAGCCGTGGGCCACTCCCAATGATCGGACAGCCCGGCGGATCTCCACGCACGATCCGGGTTCGCCTGATGGCGGCCCTGGCCGCGGCGCTGCTGCCGGTGCTGTTGCTTGGCGCCCTCCAATCGGCGATCGCTTTCAAGCGGGAGGGCGATCTCCTGCGGGCCAATCTCGGCATGGCGGCGGAGCGTAGCGCCACTACCGCGCGCGCCCGGCTCGAGGCGGCCGACCTGCTGCTGCAATCCCTTGCGCCCGGCTCCATCGGCTTCCAATGCGCCCAGCGTCTGGCCGAGGTGCAGCGGCGCATCCCGGGCTACGCCAACCTGATCCGCTTCGACGCCCGCGGGCGAACCGCCTGCGCCGCCGCCGACGTGCCGCAGGACAGCCAGCGACCGGGACGCGCCTGGTTCCGCCGCCTGGCCGAGGGCGAATCCCGCGTCATCACCCGTGATTCCGGCGCACGCTATTCGGGCGCGCCGTCGCTGCTCGCCGCCGCCCGCGCGGCCGACGCGCAGGGGCGGTTCGACGGCGCCTTCGTCGCCGTAATCCCGCTGGCCAGCCTGCAACCCAGCGGCGGCGACCCGGGGTTGCCCAAATCGCCGGAAGTGGCCCTGGTCGACAACGCCGGTCACTTCATCAGCCTGACCGACGCCAAGGCCTTCCCGGAATTGCCCCAGACCTGGCGCGACGGCTCGCGCACGCGCAACGCGCCGGTCTGGGCCGCGGTGGACCTTCGCGGCCAGCATCGGATCTACTCCGTCGCTCCGTTGGTCGGCGACGATGTCTTCGTGGTGCTGTCGGCGCAGGCGCCAGGCCTGTTCTCCTGGGCGCGACTGAATCCACTGACCGGCGTGGTGTTCCCGCTGCTCACCTTCCTCCTGGCGCTGGCCACCGTGTTCGTGGTCACCGAGCGCGTGGTGCTGCGGTGGATCGCCTACCTCCAGCGCATCGCCGCCCTGTACGCCCGCGGTCGTCTGAGCGTGCGTCCCGTGCAATCCGAACACATGCCGCCGGAGATCCGCGAGCTGGCGGAGACGCTGGAGCAGATGGCCGACGCGATCGTCGGGCGCGATGCGTCCCTGCGCGACTCCCTCGCCCAGAAGGACGCGCTGATGCGTGAGATCCACCACCGGGTGAAGAACAACCTGCAAGTCATCTCCAGCCTGCTGAACATGCAGCAGCGCTCGCTGACCGACCCTGCGGCGCGCGCGGCGATGTCCGACACCCGCCAGCGGATCACCGCCCTCGCCCTGATCTACCGCGCCCTCTACCAGGGGCCCGACCTGAAGCGGGTCGATCTGCGGCCGTTCCTGGAAGAGCTCACAGCGCAGCTGATCGCCGGTGAGATGTCGCACGGCCCACAGGTGCGCACCGAGATGAACATCGAGGCCCTGGTGATCGACCCGGACCGGCTCGCGCCGCTGGCGCTGTTCGCGGTCGAAGCCATCACCAACGCCCAGAAACATGCCTTCGCCGGTCGTGGCGGCGTGCTCACAGTGGATTTCCATGTGATCGGCGACGACGCCCAACTGGAGATCACCGACGACGGCCAGGCCTCCGAGGAGGCGCTGGCGGCGGCCGGCGTCGGCCGCACCTTGATGAGCGCCTTCGCTCGCCAGCTACGCGGCCGCGCCGACCTGACGCGCAACGCGGCCGGCGGCGTCACCGCGCGGTTGATCTTTCCGACGCCAGCCAATGTCCAACCTGCGGTCGCAGAGGTCGAAGGCGGGAACCAAGCTGCAGCGTAAGCGTTCGCCGAAGCGCAAGAGTTTCAAACCGGGAGTGGAAAATGCGTAAAGTTGTTCTTATGGCGGTGCTCGCCGCCAGCATGGCGGTCGCGGCCTGCAACACGATGTCCGGCGCCGGCAGGGATGTGTCCGCCGCCGGTAAGGCGGTCACCTCGACGGCCGAAGACGCCAAGCAGTAGATCGATCCGAGCTGCTGAGATTGACGACCCCGTCGCTAACGCGGCGGGGTCTTTCTTTTTGGGGTCAAGCCGCCGCGCGATAGGCGGGATCGGGTCTGAACAGGCCGTCGCACCCGACAACGGCGCGGAGCGCGGGCGTCGCTTCCGCCAGCCGTTCGCCGACGCCAAGATAGATGACGCCGTTAGGTTCAAGCAGCAGAGCGAGGTTCTCGATGACCCGCTTGCGCATCGGCTCGACCAGCGAACTGAGCAGGTAGCGACAGAAGATCACGTCGAAGCGGCCCAGAGTCGACAGGTCGCTCACCAGATTGGTTCGACGCCAGCGGACCATCTGACGGATCCGCGGCGACAGACGCCACATCTCGTCGAACTTCTCGAAGTGCTGCACCAGGCGGCGCACATGCAGGCCGCGCTGGACTTCAAACTGCGTGTAGAGGCCGCTCTGCGCCTTCTCCAGCGCGCGCTCATTGAGATCGGAGGCGAACAGGTCGACGCGCACGCCGCTCAGGTGCGCGCGCTGTTCCTCGACCGCCATGGCCAGAGAGTAGACCTCCTGGCCCGACCCGCAGGCGGCGCTCCATACGCGGATTGGCCGGCCTTCGCCGTTGGCGGCGAGTTGGGGCAGCAGTACGTCGCGGAAATGGTCAAACGGCGCCTGGTCGCGGAAGAACGAGGTCTCGCCCATGGTCATCGCCTCGACCACGGCCCAGATCATCCGCTCTTCGCGGCGGGTGCGCAGCGCGAGCAGCATCTCCTCGATCGAACCGAATCCGTCGCGGCGCGCCACCGGCGCCAGCCGACTCTCCAGCAGATAGATCTTGGCTGGGTCGACCTTCAGGCCGGCGCGCGCCTCGCACAGGTGGGCCACCATTTCGGCGTCGTCGCGCTTCACGTCAGCCCCGCCTGAAAGAACTTCGAGGCGACGATCTCGCCGTCGAACGGCTTCATGATGAACTCGTCGGCGCCGCAGGCCAGAGCCTCGTTGATGTGCGCCACGTCGTTCTCCACGGTGCAGAACACCACGCGCGGACGATCCCCGCCGACCTCGGCGCGCAGGTGCTTGAGGAAATCGATCCCCGACATCACCGGCATGTTCCAGTCCAGCAGCACGGCGTCAGGCATCGCAGCCCGGCACCAGGCCAGGGCTTCCGCCCCGTCCGAGGCTTCGGCGATCTCGAAACCGAGATCCTCAAGGATGCGTCGCGCCACTTTCCGGATCACCCGGCTGTCGTCCACGACGAGGCAGGTCTTCATCAAAGCGCCTCCGGTCGCGCTACTTTTGCGGCCCGGCAGGTTAAGGAGCGGTTTGGAAAGCGCCGCCTCAGGCTGGCAGCGTCGCCGCGAAGGTGACCTTGTCGTCGCCAACGTCGGCGAACACCCGTCCACCGGCGTCTGTCAGGAGTTGGTGAAGGTAGTAGGCTTGCACCCAATGGCCGTGCAGCCCCTCGCCCATCATCTCGCCGCGCAGGCCGGCGAGAACCTCCGGACGCAGGCGCGCACGTGGTCCCGTGGCCTCCACCGCGATCGCCACCACTTCGCCCTCCTGGGCCACGCGCACCAGGGTCGTCCCACCGGTCGGCAGGGCCGCTCCGCCCAACTGCGCCAGGTTCAGCACAGCGCGCGCCGCCGGCTTGTTCAGTCCGGCCGGCTCCACCTTCCACTCCAGGTCGGCGCGCACGTGGGCGAACACGCCCTGGGCCAGGGTCTCCAACTCACGGGAATCGAACACCGCAGCGGAGGAAGAGGCGCCGAACGCCACCCGGCAGAAGGCCAGCAGCTGCGACAGTTTTCGCGCGCTGGAGCCGATCAGCTCCATGGCCTCCTGACGCATGTCCTGGGCGCTGGGATCGTCCAGCAGATCGAGGCCGGAGACGATGGCGCTCGCCGGGCTGATCAGGTCATGGCAGAGGCGCGCCGCCAGATGGGCGGCCAGTTCTGCCGGGCGGAGAGCGGCGTCGTTGAGGGCTGCGGCGGGCGTCAGGTCGGTCATCGGGCCAGTCTGGGCTGATTTGGCCCTTTGGAAAACACCAGCCGCCCCGCTAGACAGGTCGCGCATGAACGGCCTCGACCCCTTCATAGAGCCCGGCGCCCTGGTCCGCCTGGCAGGGATGGAGGCCTGGGGCCTGGGCCAGGTCCAGTCGGTGGCTGGAACCAGGGTCACGGTGAATTTCGAACACGCCGGCAAGCAGGTGATCGACGCGCAGCGCGTCGCCCTGATCTTTGTCGGCGACGACCCAAGGAACACCTGATGAACGACATCGGTCGCGACCTGGCGCTGATCTGCGAGGAAGCGGCGCGTCTGGTGCTGCCGCTCTGGCGCTCTGGCCTGGCGGTGAGCCAAAAGGCCGACGACAGCCCCGTCACAGAGGCGGACCGGCGCGGCGAGGCGCTGATCCTGGAGCGCCTGGCCGCGCTCTATCCCGGCGTACCGGTGATCTCGGAGGAGGACGCCAGCGAGTTCGGTACGCCCGAGGCGATCGGGCCGCGGTTCTTTCTTGTCGATCCGGTCGACGGCACCAAGGCGTTCGTGCGCGGAGATCCCAACTTCACCGTCAACATCGCGCTGATCGAGGACGCCAGGCCGGTCGCCGGCGCGGTCGTCGCCCCGGCCACCGCCGAGACCTGGTTCACCACGGCGCAGGGCGCTACGAAGCGCACGGCCGGCGAAGGCGAGCGGCCCGCCCGCGCGCGCGCCTGGCCAAAGGGCGGCGGTCTCGCTCTGGTCAGCCACACGATGAACGACGGAGCGGCCCGCGCGCTCGCCGAGCGCTATGGCTTCGCGGACCGCAAGGCGATGGATTCCTCGATCAAGTTCTGTCGCATCGCCGAGGGCTTCGCCGACATCTATCCCCGCCACGGCCCGACCATGGAATGGGACATCGCCGCCGGCCACGCGGTGCTTCAGGCGGCTGGCGGCTCGGTGCTGACGCCGGAGGGCGAGCCGTTCCTGTACGGCAAGGCCGCTACCGGCTTCCGCAACGGCGCATTCGTCGCCCGAGGCGTCTGAGACTGCAACGCGGTCGCATCATGCTTGCGATTGCAATACGTTCTCATCTAATGAACTCCTGAACATCTGACTGCTCAGGGGCGGGCCATGACCGTATCGGTGACTGCGAAACTTCGCCGGCTGTGGTTCAACATCCACCTGTGGCTGGGCGTCGGACTGTTGGTGGCGGTGATTCCGCTAGCGATCTCCGGTTCCGCCCTGGTCTGGCACGACGGGCTCGAGCGGGCCCTGCATCCCGATCGCTTCGCGGTCAGCGGACCGCAACTCGCCAAGCCGTTGTCGGCCTATGTCGAGACCGCGAACACCGCCTTCCACGGTGACGCCACGCTGACCCAGTTGCGCCTGCCGGCGGAACCTGGCGCCCCGGTCGTCGCCATTGGACGCATCAAGGGCGAGCCTGGCCCAGGCGGGCGGCCGCGCAGCCTCAACGTCTGGATCGATCCGCCGACGGCGGCGCCGCTGGGGGTGGCGGAGGGCGGGTCCGGTCTGGTCCCCTGGCTGCATCGCCTGCACGGCACGCTGCTGATCCCGCAGATCGGGCGCAAGGTGGTCGGCTGGCTGGGCTGGGCGATGTTCATCAGCTGCGCGACGGGGCTGTGGCTCTGGTGGCCGCGCAACGGCGCCGTCGCCAAAGGCCTGCGCTGGCGGCGTGGGCCGACCACGACCTTCAACCTGCACCATATGGTCGGCTTCTGGATCTGCATTCCGCTGGCGATCGCCTCGTTGACCGGGGTCTACATCTCGTTCCCGCAGACGAGCCGAGCGCTGTTCGGGGTCGCACCCCCGGAAGCCGCCAGGCCAGCCGGCGCGGCGCGCCCTGGAGGTCAAGGCGGCGGCCAGGGGGGTCAGGGAGGTCCCGGCGGCCGGTTCGCGCCGCCCGTGGAGCGCACGGCGCTCACCCTCGATCGCGCCGCGGCCCTGGCGCTGGACGGCAAGGCCGGCGCCCAGTTGGTCTCGATCAGCGTCCCGACCCGCGGCAAGGACCCCGCCTGGCGCGTGCAGATTAGGCCGCAGGGCGCGAAGACGCCGAGCACCGTCCAGGTGGTCGACGCCAGCGGCGTCGTGAAGGCCGACCGTAGCGGCGGCGGACCTGATCCCCTGTCGCGCTGGATGCGGCGCATTCACGACGGCGACGACATGGGGATCGTCTGGCAGATCGTCGTGTTCCTGGGCGGCCTGGCGCCGCCGCTGCTCGGGATCACCGGCCTGATCATGTGGCTGCGGGGCCGCAAGCGGCGCGTCGCGTTGAGGCCTGCGCCCCAGACCTGACCTTCCGCGGACACTGTCGCCGACGGCTTCAACTGATCGGGCGGCGCGGGCACATTTTTGCGAATAATTCTCATTGCCAAGATACATGTCTTTTAATAGTAACGACTCGCAATCGCATGGACGCGACGGCGTCTGACGAGAACGGGGACGGGGATGACGACGCGTATGAATTCCGGGGTATCGGCCCGCGCCAAGCGCGCGCTGACAGTGGCGGCGGTGGCGGGGCTCGCCGGGCTTTCGATCAACAACAGCGCGGTGGCCGCCGAGGCCGAAGCCACGGCCACGGCCGGCGCCACGGTGAACGCCGACGGCAGCTCCACCCTCTCCGGCATCGACGTCACCGCGCAGCGCAAGCAGCTCGACTCGCCGAAGTACACCGCCCAACCCCTGGACAATCCCCAGACCGTCACCGTCGTCTCGCGCGGCGTCATCGAGGCGCAGAACCTGCTGTCGCTGCGCGACATCCTGTCGACCGTGCCCGGCATCACCTTCGGCGCTGGCGAGGGCGGCGGCGGCTTCGGCGACAGCATCAACCTGCGCGGCTATTCGGCCAACAACGACATCACCGTCGACGGCGTGCGCGACAGCGCCCAGTACAGCCGCTCCGACCCGTTCAACCTCGAGCAGCTCGAGGTCGTCAACGGCGCGAACTCGGTCTATTCGGGCGCGGGTTCGGTGGGCGGCTCGATCAACCTGGTCAGCAAGCGCCCCGGCGGCCGCGACGCATCGGTGGTCAGCGCGGGGATCGGCACGGACGGCTACGGCCGGCTGACGCTGGACGCCAACCGCACGATCGGCGACGGCGTCGCCGTGCGCCTGAACGCCATGGTCCATAAGCAGGACGCGCCCGGCCGCGACGTCGAGAAGTTCGAGCGTTGGGGCGTCGCGCCCTCGGTGACCATCGGCATGGGCGGCGACACCCAGTTCACCGCAATGTACTTCCACCAGGAAGACAAGAACGTCCCGCAGTATGGCGTGCCGTTCTACAATGGCCGCCCGGCGCCCGGCGTCGATCCGTCCAACTACTACGGCTACAGCAACGTCGATAAGCAGGAACAGCAGATCGACATGCTGACCGGCATCTTCGAGCACCGGTTCAGCGACAGCCTGAAGCTGCGCAACCTGACCCGCTACCAGCAGGTCACCCAGCTTACCATCGTCGATCCGCCCCAAGGCGTGTTCTGCCTGGCCAACGGCCTGAAGCCGGTGGCCTGGAGCCAGTCGACGACGGTCACCAACATCAGCGGCTACACGCCTTGCGTCGCCGGCGACCCGGCGCCCGGCTTCTACCTGCCCAGCGGCCCGCGCGGCGTCTATCGCGACGGCGAGAACACGCTGCTCTACAACCAGACCGACTTCACCTGGCGCGGCGAGACCGGCGGCCTGACGCACGACCTGGTGGTCGGCGCGGCGTTCACCTCCGAGACCTTCGAACTGTCCAACGGCAATGTCTTGCGCAACGCCAACGGCACGGCCGTGGTGCTGCCGCAGATGAACATCGCCAACCCGGTGAACGTCTATACGGGCGCCTACAACTACATCCAGGGCGGCGGCGCGGCCCCGACCGGCACGCCGCTGGCCTTCCCGGCCGGCGCCCAGGACGGCGAGCGCCGCAACCAGGCGGTCTATCTGTTCGACAACATCACCATCACCCCGATGTGGTCGGTGAATTTCGGCGTGCGCTACGAGCATAACGAGGGCGAGAACTCGTCGGGCTACTACACCTCGGCCGGCTTCCTGCCGAACCCGTCGGGCGGCCTGGCTCCCGGACCGGCCCAGGCGGGCGCGCCAGGCGGCGTGTTCAGCGGTCGCGGCCCGTTGTTCAAGAGCGATGAGAACCTGTTCTCCTACCGCCTCGGCCTGGTGTTCAAGCCGATCCCCAACGCCAGCCTCTATGTCGCCTACGGCAACTCCAAGACCCCGTCCCAGGCGACGGTGAACGGCGCCGGTGCCTGCACAGCGCTGACCTGCACCGTCGATCCGGAAGAGGCCGAGACCATGGAGATCGGCGCCAAATGGGACCTGGCCCAGGGCCTGTCGCTGACCGGCGCTGTGTTCCGCAACGACCGCACCAACTACAGGGTGGCCTCGGGCGATCCGACGATCCCCGCCATGCAGCTGGACGGCAGCGCGCGCGTCCAGGGCCTGTCGCTGGGCGCGTCTGGCCGGATCACCCCGGAATGGTCCGTGTTCGCCAACTACACCTATCTCGACAGCGAGGTGCTGCAGGGCGCGGACAACTTCACGTCCCTGCTGGGTCGTGACTTCATCAAGGGCGATCCGATCGCCAACACGCCAGACCACGCCTTCAGCGTTTTCACCACCTATGACCTGCCGCACGATGTGCAGATCGGCTACGGCGCGACCTATCAGGGCGAGTACTACCTGACCCAGCACGCGGCGATCACCAACTCCAACCCGCCGACCCGCACCACCATCCCGCTGGTCACCACCGAGGCCTACTGGGTGCACCGCGCCACGGTGGCCTGGAGCCCGACCCGCGACATCGAGCTGCGGCTCAACGTCAACAACCTGTTCGACGAGGAGTACTATCAGCGCGGTCGCAACAACGGCTGGGCGACGCCCGGCGAGACCCGCAGCGCCACCCTCACCCTCAACTATCGGTTCTGATCCTCCCTCGAAGGACCGATGGTCTGCGCCCCGTCCGGCACGCCCGGCCGGGGCGCACTTTCATTGACGGCCCGCCCCCGGCTCTGGGATAGGCCGTCCAGGAAAGGCGCGCGCCGATGATGCTGCAGATCCCCCAGGTGCTGACCAAGGCGCAGGTGGCCCAGGCGCGCGCGCTGATCGACGCCGGCGAATGGGTCGACGGCAACGTCACCTCCGGCTTCCAGTCGGCGCTGGCCAAGAACAACCTGCAGCTACCGGAAGGCTCGGCCGCGTCGCTTCAGGCGGGCGCGCTGGTGCGCGAGGCGCTGACCCGCAACGCCCTGTTCACCACCGCCGCTCTCCCGGCCTCGGTGTTCCCGCCGATGTTCAACCGCTACGGCCCGGGCAAGACCTTCGCCGACCACTTTGACAACGCCATCCGCCAGGACCGCGACGGCGTGCGCCTGCGCGCCGACATCTCGGCCACCCTGTTCCTCTCCGAGCCTGACCAGTACGAGGGCGGCGAGCTGACCGTCGAGGACACCTACGGCGTCCATCAGGTGAAACTCGAGGCCGGCGACCTGATCCTTTATCCCGCCTCCAGCCTGCACCGGGTGGAGCCGGTGACCGCCGGCGAACGCACCGCCGCGGTGCTGTGGGTGCAGAGCCTGGTGCGTGAGGACGCCCGCCGCGCCCTGCTGTTCGACATGGACATGGCCGTGCAGAGCGCCGGCGCGCGCCTGGGCCAGGGCGACACCGCGGTCATCGCGCTCACCGGCGCCTACCACAACCTGTTGCGCATGTGGGCCGAGTTGTAGAAAGCCGCGCTCTTCCAAGAGGAACCCGCACCGGCTAGAGGTGCGCTCAAGTTCCGGGGAGGGAATAGATGGCCGAGATCGCCGTAGAGTCGTCTGGCGAGGCGAAACCCGCCACGCCCTTGCGCACCGTCGTTGCGGCCTCGGCGGCCGGCACGGCGTTCGAGTGGTACGACTTCTTCGTCTTCGGCAGCCTGGCTCAGGTCATCTCCAAGACCTTCTTCTCCGGCCTCAACGACACCGCCGGATACATCGCCGCCCTGGCGCTGTTCGGCACGGGGTTCGCCTTCCGCCCGCTGGGCGCGCTGGTGTTCGGCCGGCTCGGCGACCGGGTGGGCCGCAAGGGCGCCTTCCTGTTCACCGTGGTGCTGATGGGCGGAGCGACCTTCTGCATCGGCCTGCTGCCGACCTACGCTCAGGCCGGGATCATCGCCCCGGCCCTGCTGATCCTGATGCGCATCCTGCAGGGTTTCGCGCTCGGGGGCGAATACGGCGGCGCGGCGATCTATGTCGCGGAGCACGCACCCCAAGGGCGGCGCGGCCAGTCGACAAGCTGGGTGCAGACCTCGGCGGCGTTCGGCCTGACCGGCGCGCTGGGCGTGATCCTGGTGACCCGGCTGATCCTCGGCAACGAGGCGTTCGACGCCTGGGGCTGGCGCATCCCGTTCCTGGTCTCCGCCGGCCTGCTGGCGATCTCCATCTGGATGCGCCTGAAGCTCTCGGAGAGCCCCGCCTTCGCCAAGCTGAAGGCCGACGGCGAGCAGTCCAAGGCGCCGTTCAAGGAAGCCTTCGTCCACTGGCCGAACCTGAAGATCGTGCTGCTGGCGCTGTTCGCCCTGATGTGTGCGCAAGGGGCCGTCTGGTACACGACCTTCTTCTACAGCCAGACCTTCATGGAGAAGTTCCTCAAGGTCCCGCCCGAGACGATCAACGGCCTGATGGCGGCGGGCGTGATCGTCAGCGCCGTCGGCTACGTGTTCTTCGGCTGGCTGTCCGATCGCATCGGCCGCAAGCCGGTGTTGCTGTTCGGCATGACCCTGATGCTGGTCGCCTACTTCCCCGGCTTCCACATGCTGACCCAGACGCTGAACCCGGCCCTGGCCGAGGCGGTGGAGCGCACGCCGGTGGTTGTGGTCGCCGACCCGGCCGAATGCTCGCTGCAATTCGATCCGGTGGGCAAGACCGCCTTCACCTCGTCCTGCGACATCGCCAAGAGCGTGCTGGCCAACGCCGGCGTCTCCTACACCAACCACGTCGCCCCGGCAGGCGCGCTCGCCCAGGTGCGGATCGGTCCCGATGTCGTCGCCTCCGTCGACGCGCGAGGGCTTGCGCCGGCCGACGCCAAGGCGCGCAAGGCCGAGGTCGAGGGTTGGATCAAGACCGGCCTCGCCCAGGCCGGCTATCCGGCCAAGGCCGACCCGGCGCGGATGAACCTGCTGGGCGCATTCGGCGTCATGCTGTTGTTCGTCACCGCCGCCACCGCGCTCTACGGCCCGCTCGCCGCGGCGCTGGTGGAGCTGTTCCCGACGAAGATCCGCTACACCGCGATGTCTCTGCCCTACCACATCGGCACCGGCTGGGTCGGCGGCTTCGTGCCGTTCACCGCCTTCGCCATCGTCGCGGCGGTGGGCGACATCTATTCGGGTCTGTGGTTCCCGGCGGTGTTCACCGCCATCTCGGTGGTGGTGGCGCTGTTCTTCCTGCCGGAGACCCGCCACCGCTCGCTGGACGACTAGCGGGTCACGCGCCCGGCGCGGCCAGCATCACCTCGACGACTACGCCCGCCTGGGCGATGGAGCGCAGCTCCACCTCGCGCGGGGCGGAGGTGACCACGCGCACGACGCGCAGGCCCTCCTGGGCGAGCGCCACGAGCCGGGACGGGGTCGCCGCCTCGACGCCCAGCCGCTCGGCGTCGCGCCGCGCCATGCCGATTATCGCCGGGTCCACGCCCGGGTCGGGCGCCAGCACGTCGGCCGCCGCCAGGGTGCGCGAGGCGCGCAGGGTCAGCAGGTCCGCTGGTCCGCGACCGGCGACGAACTGTATCCTGCCGATCGTGCCTTCGCCCTTCGCCAGCGCCTCGCGGAACAGCTCCGACGCCAGCTCCATGTCACCGGCCATCGCCGCCTCCGCCGCCGGCCCCGACAGGCCAGCCCGCAGGAAGGCCCGGCGCTGGTGCGGCTGCGGCAGCGCGCGGCGCACCTCGTCCTGGAACTTGCGAAACAGCGCCGCCACCCGGCCCGCGCCCTCGGGGATGCGCGCCTCGATGTCGTGACGCAGCAGGGTCGCCAGCACGGGAGAAGCCCCGCCCGTTCCGACCGCCGCCACCACCTCGCCGCGGTCGATCACCGCCGGCGTGGTGAAGTCGCAGAGCGCCGGGCGGTCGACGACGTTCACCGGCACATGGGCGGCATGCGCCGCGCTGACCGCGGCCTGGGCGTAGAGATCGTCAGGCGCGGCGATGAAGGCCAGGCACGCGCCACGATAGGATCCGGCGAGGAACGCCGCCGGACCGTCGATCCGCACGATCTGCGCCGGCGAACTCTCCAGCAGGCGAACCTTCGCCTCCGCCGCCTCGCCCGAGCCGGCGATCACCAGCTTGCGCCCGGCCAGCGGGAAGAAGGCGGGAAAGGCGTCCATGCCTACTTCAGGGTCTTCAGATAGCTGATCACCGCCGCGCGGTCGGCGGGCTTGGTCACCGCCACGGCCATCCGCGTGCCCGACGCGAACTTGCCCGGCGCGGCCAGGAAGGCGTCGAGGTTGGCGTCGGTCCAGGTCCCGCCTTTGGCCGCCAACGCGGGCGAGTACTCATAATCGGTGCGCGCCGCGATCTTCGCGCCAGCGACGCCAGCCAGCGCCGGGCCCATCGGCCCGCTGGCGGCGGCGTGGCACAGCTTGCACTGCATGGCGAACACCTTCGACCCGTCCTGGGCGGCGGCCGATGACGCGGCCAGGGCGCCGATCGCGGCAAGGACGGCAAGCTCGATGCGGATCATTATGGAATCTCCCAAGCGCGATGGTAGCGATTCGCTCAACAGGCCGCCATGTGGCGAACGCAGACGCCCCTCGCCTCACCGAGCAACACCAACGCGGCTACGATGCGAAGGTCTCCTGTCTGTCCGAGGCTCCGCAGGTGGAGACCTACAGATCTTCGACTCAAGGCTAAGCTTCACCGATCACTGCGGCAGTGTCGGCGGCGAACGAGCTCGATCGTCCTTCGAGCGCCGGCAGACGGTGAGAGGGAGAGATGCGATGCGCTACCTGGTGATCTACCGCCCTGAGAGCGGCGTCGAGGGCGGCATGCCCGACGCAGAACATATGCAGGCCATGGGCGACCTCATCGAGACCATGACCGCCAGCGGATCGTTGATCTCCACTGAACCTCTGGGCACGCGTGACAGGGGAGGTCGGGTGCGGCTGGCCGGCGGAGAATTCACGGTGTCCGAAGAGGCGGTGCGGGCCGGCGGTTTCGCCTTCCTCAACGCGGACTCGCGCGAGGCGGCGATCGAGCTCTGCAAGACCTTCCTGAAGGTCGCTGGCGACGGAACCTGCGAGCTACGCCAGGTCATGGAATTCGGCCCTCCGCCTGCGTGAGGTCGCCCCTGAGATCATCCGGGGCGTCGACGTCGAACAGCACGCCGTCGTCCGGCGCCTCGATCAGCGCCAGCCGGGGTCCCAGCGCGCCCAGCACGCCGCGGGCGCCGGCGTCGCCCCGAAGCGTCAGCAGGCCGGGGATCAGGGCCCGTCCGATCAGCGCCGGATGTCCCCGCTTGCCCGCGAACATCGGCGCCGCCGCGACCGCGCCGTCGCGCACCGCCTGCGCCAGCGGCCCGAGCACCGCGTGTGGAATGCGCGGCATGTCGCCGAGAAACACGAACACCCCTTCCGCCTGAGGACTGACAGCCGCCGCGGCCGTGCGCAGTGACGCGCCCATCCCCTCGGCGTGGTCGGCGGCATGGACCAGCTTCAGGTCGCTGGACCGACCGATTCGCTCGGCGAAGTCTCGCACCGCGCGGGCCACCCGCTCGGCGTCCGCGCCGGTGACCACGATCACGCGATCGACGGGAGCGGCGAAGGCTGCGGCCAGGACCGCGTCGATCAGCAGGCCGTCCTCCCAGGTCGCCAGCAGCTTGCCGCCGCCGAACCGCGAGCCTGAGCCTGCCGCCAGCACAATGGCCTCGAGGCCCTGCGACGCGCCCGCCCCTGTCGCCAAAGCCCGTTCCCCTCTATGTTAGGCGCAGCCATGACGCCATATGACGCCCCACTGCTGCAACCTGCGCGCCCGGCGACCCCGCTGGCCGACGGCTTCGGGCGCAGCGTGACCTATCTGCGGCTGTCGGTCACCGACCGCTGCGATCTGCGCTGCGTCTACTGCATGGCCGAGCATATGACCTTCCTGCCGAAGGCCGAGGTGCTGAGCCTGGAGGAGCTGGATCGCCTGGCCAGCGCCTTCATCGGGCTGGGCGTGAAGAAGCTGCGGATCACCGGCGGCGAGCCGCTGGTGCGCAAAGGCGTCATGGGCCTGCTCACCGGCCTGTCGCGCCACCTGCGCAGCGGCGCCCTCGACGAGCTGACCCTGACCACCAACGGCACCCGGTTGGCCGACTTCGCGCCCGAGCTGGCGGCGATCGGCATGAAGCGGATCAACGTCTCGCTCGACACCCTGAAGCCCGACCTCTTCCGCACGCTCACCCGTGGGGGCGACGTCGCCAAGGTGCTGGCCGGGATCGATGCGGCCCAGGCCGCGGGGCTCCAGGTCAAGATCAACGCCGTCGCCCTGCGCGACGACAACGCCGGCGAGCTGCACGAGCTGGTCGCCTGGGCGCACGGGCGCGGGCTCGATATGACGCTGATCGAAACCATGCCGCTGGGCGAGATCGAGGCCGACCGCACCGACCAGTTCCTGTCGCTGGAGGATGTGCGCCGCGAGTTCGCCAGCTTCTGGACCTTGACTGACCTGCCACTGTCGACGGGCGGCCCGGCGCGTTACGTCCACGTCGCCGAGACCGGCGGGCGGCTGGGCTTCATCACGCCGATGACCCACAACTTCTGCGAAGGCTGCAACCGCGTGCGGGTGACCTGCACTGGCACCCTCCACACCTGCCTGGGCCAGGACGACGCCACCGACCTGCGCGAAGTCATGCGCGCCGGCGCCGACGACGCCGCTCTGATCACGGCGATCCGCGGCGGGATCGACGTCAAGCCCAAGGGCCACGACTTCCACATCGCCCGCAGCGCCGCGCCCGCCGTCGCCCGCCACATGTCCACCACCGGCGGCTGAGATGGCCCGGGTGCTGCTGTTCGGACGCTTGAGCGACGTCGCCGGATGGCGCGAGCGCACGCTGGACGCGGGCGCCGGCTCCATCGCCGCGATCCGCGCCCTGCTAGCGGCCGAGGACGCCGATCTGGGCGAGGCCTTGGTCGCGCCGGGCGTGCAGGTCGCCGTCGATCAGGCGATCGTGCGCGGCGACCTGGTCCTCAGTGCGGCCTCGGAGGTCGCCTTCCTGCCGCCAATGAGCGGCGGATGATCCGCCTGACCGACCAGCCTTTCGACCCCGGCGCGCTGCTCAACGATTTCTGCAAGGGCCGCACCGAGAGCGGCGCGGTGGCGACCTTCGTCGGCATCGCCCGCGCCGAGGCCGGCCAGGCCGTGGCGCTGGAGCTCGAGGCCTATCCAGGGTTCACGGAAGCCGAAATCGGCCGCATCGCCGATGGCGCACTCACCCGCTTCGGCCTCGACGACACACTGATCGTCCATCGTGTCGGCCGCATCGCGCCGGGCGAGGCCATCGTCTTCGTCGCCACCGCGTCACGCCACCGCCGCGCGGCCTTCGAGGGCTGCGACTTCCTGATGGACTACCTGAAGAGCCGCGCGCCCTTCTGGAAGAAGGAGCATGGCCCGGACGGCGCACGCTGGGTCGAGCCGAGGCCGCAGGATCACACGGACGTCGCACGCTGGGATTAGGACAAGGTGGCGGCCCTCGCGCTAGGATAGGCGCGAAAAGCCTGCGCGGAGCCCCTGCCATGAACGCCCCAGTCCTCGCCCCCGGCGGACGCATCGACGAAAGCCAGTCGATCAAACCCGTCCGCGTCGCCGTTCTGACCGTCTCGGACACCCGCGACGAGGAGAGCGACACCTCCGGCCACGTGCTGGCCGAACGGGTGACCGGCGCCGGCCATGAGCTCGCCGCCCGCGCCATTGTCCGCGACGACATCCCCGCCATCCGCGGCCAGGTGAAGGCCTGGATCGCCTCAGGCTCGGTGGACGCGATCATCACCACCGGCGGCACCGGCATCACCGGCCGCGATGTGACGCCGGAAGCGCTGGAACCGCTGTTCGACAAGCGGATCGACGGCTTCTCGGTAATCTTCCACCTGGTCAGCTACCAGTCGGTGGGCCTGTCGACCTTGCAGTCGCGCGCCACCGCCGGCCTGATCGACGGGGTGTTCGTGTTCTGCCTGCCGGGCTCCAACGGCGCGGTGAAGGACGGCTGGGACAAGGTGATCTCCGCCCAGCTCGACAGCCGTCACGGCCCCTGCAACATGGTCGAGCTGATGCCCCGGCTGATGGAGCGATGAGCGGCCTCACCCATATCGACGAGACCGGCCGTGCGCGGATGGTCGACGTTTCAGGCAAGGCCTCCACGGCCCGCGAGGCGGTGGCCGAGGGCCTGGTGCGGATGCGGCCCGAGACCAAGGCGCTGGCTCTGTCCGGCGAGGCGCGCAAGGGTGACGTGCGCGCAGTGGCGGAGATCGCCGGCGTGATGGCGGCCAAGCGGACCAGCGACCTGATCCCGATGTGCCATCAACTGAACCTGTCGAAGGTCGAGGTGCGCGTCGAACCGCATGACGTCGGCCTGTCGGTGACCGCGCGGGTGCGCACCACCGGCGAAACCGGCGTGGAGATGGAGGCTCTGACCGCCGTCTCTGTCGCCTGCCTGACGCTCTACGACATGCTGAAGGCCGCCGAGAAGGGCATGGTCATCGAGGGCGTGCGCCTGCTGGAGAAGTCTGGCGGCGCGTCGGGCGACTGGCGGGCGTGAGTTCACAGACATGAAGTTGATGACCGTCGAGGCGGCGCGGGCCGCCATGCTTGCCGAGATTCCACGCCTGGCGTGCGAGGACGTGACCTTGGACGAGTCCATCGGCCGGGTGCTGGCGCAGGACGTGGCGGCGATCCGCGACCAGCCGCCGTTCGACGCCTCCGCCATGGACGGCTGGGCGGTGCGCTCCGGCGACGGCGACGGCGAGCGCACGATCATCGGCGAGAGCGCGGCCGGCCACGGCTTCGAAGGCGAGCTGGGCGGCGGCCAGGCGGTGCGCATCTTCACCGGCGCGGCCCTTCCCGCCGGCGCTGACGCCGTGGTCATCCAGGAGGACGCCGAGCGGCGTGGCGATCGCGTTGCGGTTCCTGCCGCCATGCCGCGCCAGAACGTGCGCCC
>NZ_JAUXZW010000332.1 GCF_030693805.1 Phenylobacterium sp. | reverse complement strand
GCCGCATCCATCGGTGGCGGGTGCCGAAACAGCACCCGGCGTGGCATCCAGTCCGCCCCCAGGAAAAGGCGCATTAGACGGACCTGCACACACATCACCAGTTCTACCGATTGGCGCACCGCCGGGCCGCCCGGTTCACGCACCAGGTCAAAGGACAAAACCGCCACCCCATTGGCCTCCTCCAAGCGTATCAGCAGGCCGTCGTTGAGCACTTGCCGCCGCTCGATCAGTCCGTGCCACGCGTCGCGCAGGGTGGGTTGAAGCAACATCAGCATGCCAGCCGCGCCCAGGTTGGAAATCTGCCGCCGCGCGGCCAGGCGCAAGCCGAAGTCGTCTCTGTCCGCCAGGTGGCTGGCGTCTTCGAGCACGCCCATCACCGCTGCCAGGGGAACACGCTGGTCCGCGTCGGCCAACATGGCCAGCGTCAGGCCGTAGCGCTGCAGCACATCGGCAGCGTTCAAACCGCAGGCCTGCGCCAGCTCTGCAAACCCCGACAGACTGGCTGCGCGGATCAGCAAGGGGGTCGAGCAGATCATGCAGCAGATTGTCACCGAAAGTTAATTGCGTGGCACAAAGTGACAAGCGCCAAACGCCTGGTCGTTTCACAGTACGGGGCAACTCCAACGCAACGGCACCCACCCATGGTCACCTCCAGCCCAAGAAAGAAGACACTGCGCAGCGCGACAACGTCACCGGCGCTTGATCCCGCCTGGGAGGCGTGCGCCTGGCTGGATGCCCCCTGGGCAGACCGCCTGGGTGCGTTGGCACGCGAAGCAGACGAAGCGCCAGGCCTGGACCCCAAGCTGATGGCGTTGGTGGCGTTGGCGGTGGACGCAGCGCCACAAAGCCTGTACCCCCAAGGCATGCGCCGGCACATGCGGCGCGCCCTGATCGCAGGTGCCAGCCTGGAAGAAGTGGCGGCCGTGCTGCGCTATGTGAGCGTGCTCGGGCAACACAGCCTGAAGCTGGGCGCACACATTCTTCTGGAAGAACTGGCCACCCTGCGCCACCGCGACC
>NZ_JAUXZW010000331.1 GCF_030693805.1 Phenylobacterium sp. | reverse complement strand
ATATTCGCTTTGACCGAATTCACTCTTTATCTAGTCGCACTTTACACAACGGTGGTCGGAGAGCCTGGAACTGTGCTGGCGCGCGTAATATCCTGCGACGCGGCGGCGACCCCAGTTCGCAAAGACGTGAGAGAGAAACATGTTCGACAAGCTTGTCCTCGCCTTAGTTTCAATCGCGCTCATGACCGGCGTTGCACGCGCGGAGGAGCGAACCGCCGACGTCATCGACAACAAAGGGAAGGGGATAGGCGCCATCGAGGTCAAACAGGGGCCGCATGGCGTCGTTATTCGCGTCATGCTGCGGCCGGGCGCGCTCGCGCCGGGCTGGCATGGCGTCCATCTGCACGAAGTTGGCGACTGCTCCGACATCGAAAAATTCATGCACTCGAAGGGCCATATCAATCCGTCAAATGCCGAACATGGGTTCCTCAATCCCAAGGGGCCGCACCCGGCGGATCTGCCGAATGTCTATGCCTATTCCGACGGCTCCGCGCAGGCGGAAATGCTCGTCGACGGCGTGTCCTTGAGCGGCGGCAAGATCAATCTCCTGGACGCGGACGGATCGGCGGTCGTGGTGCATGCGAGCCCCGACGACCACCTGTCGCAGCCGATTGGCGGCGCCGGCGCGCGCGTCGCCTGCGCCGTGTTGAAATAGCGTCGGCGCCGCGCGCGTGGCGGGCTAAGAGCGAACCGGTCGCGCTCCTCGTGGCTCGCTCATTTGTGCGCCTTCAGGCAAAGAGCAATCCAACTCGCGCGGCCCCAAACCTAAACCAGGAGCCGAGCGCCGCATTCACGCGCGTTCTTCATGGGCGACTTTTCAGCGCGATCAGTCTACGAACGTACGCTGCGGCGTTGCTAGGGTTATTAGGGCTCAAACGATCCATTTCGGCTCGTGAGCGCGCCCGATAGCGCTCGAGATTCTCGTCGTGAGTTAGGCAAGCGCGCCGCAGTTGATTTACTCCCTCTGCGATATCGCTATCTTCAAAATAATATCCGACAT
>NZ_JAUXZW010000325.1 GCF_030693805.1 Phenylobacterium sp. | reverse complement strand
AAGCGCTTTGCGGTGGACTGCCTCAAGATCGACCAGTCCTTCGTGCGCGATATCACAGTGGATCCGGAGGACGCGGCCATCGCCCGCATGGTCATCACCCTGGGCCACAGCTTGCGCCAGGAAGTGATCGCCGAAGGCGTGGAGACCCACGCCCAGCTGCAGTACCTGCGCGAGCAGGGTTGCGACATGGTCCAGGGCTACCTGTTCAGCCCGCCGGTGCCGGTGGACGAATTCGAGGACATGGTCAGGCGTGGCAGGCGCCTGCCAACGTGACACAAACAACCCTCCGGACACCGGCGACCGCCGTGTGGTGCAAAGCCCATCCATGAACATCACATTCCGACAGATAGAGGTCTTTTTGGCAGTGGCACGCAGCCTGAGTTTCAGCCAGGCTGCGGTGGCATGCCACCTGTCTCAGCCGGCGCTGAGTGCCACCATCAAGCGGCTCGAAGAGACTTTGAGCGTGAAGCTCTTTGAACGCACGACGCGGCAGGTCAGCCTGACCGATGTGGGGCTGGAGTTTCAGCGCCTGGCCGAACACTTGTCAGACAGCGTGCTCCACACCCAGGTGCGGATCAAAGAATACGCCGCCGGCAAACGGGGGCGTCTGAGCATCGCTGCAGGTCCATCCATCGCGGCGGGCTTCATTCCTCAGGTGCTCAAGGTCTTTGGCCCACAGCACCCAGACGTGGAAATCCGCATACACGACGAGCTGTCCGATACCTGCCTTGAGATGGTGCGTGCGGGCAAGGCCGATATCGCGCTCACACCCGCGATGCACACCGACAGCGACCTCGTGTCTGTGCCCTTGTTCAAGGACTACCTGGTGGTCTTGTTCCCATTGGCACATCCACTGGCACAAAAGAAGACCGTGCGCTGGTCGGACCTGCAGGCCTACCCGCAGGTCGCAGTGAACAACCGCAGCAATCTGCGCCAAACCATCAATGAGCAGTACCGCGCACTGGGAGCCGACTTCGCCCCTGCCTACGAGGTGGCTCAGGTGGCCACCATGCTGGGGTTGATCCATGCCGGACTGGGCGTGGGGGTGTTGTCCGAATCACTGGTGGAGCGTGCCAGCCTGGACGGGCTGGCGCACCGCAAGCTGAACAGCCGCTCAGCCTATCGGCGCATTTGCACCACGGTGCTGGCCCACCGCGCACCGCCCCCAGTGCTGACGGCCTTTCTGACACTGTGCAAACAGGTGGCCGCAGCACGCGGCTGACGTGTTGCCGCCATCAAACGCAAGCTGACCTGAGAATTTCCATCACGTCACCGCTGCTGCGCAGCGGCCTGGGATTGGTGGCCGCCCAGAGGTCTTCCAGCGTGGCATCGGCAATGGCTTGCAGTCGCTCACGCGGCACGCCAACCTCTGCCAGACTGCGCGGCAGACCCAAGGAACGGATCAGTTCATCCAGCAGCGCTGCTGCCGGCCGGTCTGGCGCGCCGAGCGCAGCGCTGATGCGGCGTTGCCGGCCACGCACCTCGGGCGCATTCCAGGCCTGCACATTGGGCGCCATCACACACGAGGTGTAGCCATGGGGCACACCGCACAGGGCGCCCAGCACATGACCGATCGCGTGGCTGGCCCCCATGGGCACGCCCGACAT
>NZ_JAUXZW010000313.1 GCF_030693805.1 Phenylobacterium sp. | reverse complement strand
AATGCGCTGACCGGTTTGGGTTCGATCAGCGCCGACTGGGGCTCGACGCCAACCGCGCCCTCCTCGGGCGAAGCGGTCAGTTCAAGCTCGGGCTCCAGCTTGGCGGTCCATCGCGTTCCGCAGTTGGCGCACTTCACCACCCGGCCCTGGGGCGGGATCTTGTCGTCATCCACGAAATAGCTGGTGGCGCACTCAGTGCAGGTCAGTATCATGACAGTCGAATCGGACGCTCCTGCAACCTCCACCGAGGTCGCCGATTTCGGTCTCCATGTCCAGAAACCCTACAGATGAGACGGCGACCCCAGCCGATGAGGCCGTCGTCCGTTTCGATGACATTTCGATGCGTTACGGGCGCGGCCCCGAGGTGCTCAAGGATCTCACCTTCGAGCTGGAGCGAGGCTCGTTCCATTTCGTCACCGGTCCCTCGGGCGCGGGCAAGAGCTCGCTGCTCAAACTGATCTATCTGGCCGCCAAGCCGACCAAGGGCCTGGTGCATCTGTTCGGTCAGGACATCTCACGGCTGGCGGTCAAGGACCAGCCGTTCCTTAGGCGTCGGATCGGAGTGGTGTTCCAGGAGTTCCGCCTGCTCGAACATCTGTCGGCGTTCGATAACGCCGCCCTTCCCTTGCGCATCGCCGGCGGGCGGCCGGAGAGTTATCGCGACGACGTCGCCGAGCTGCTGGCCTGGGTGGGGTTGCGCCACCGCATGCACGCCATGCCGGCGACCCTGGCCGGCGGCGAAAAGCAGCGCCTGGCGATCGCGCGCGCCGTGGTCAACCGCCCCGACATCCTGCTGGCCGACGAGCCCACCGGCAACGTCGACCACGAGATGGCGATGCGCATCTTCCGGCTGTTCGTCGAGCTGAACCGGCTGGGCACCACCATCCTCATCGCCACCCACGACCAGGACCTGGTGGCCCGCTCCGGCCGTCCCGTGCTGCATCTGGAGGGTGGCCGGATGGTGCGCCACGGGGCCCAGGACGAGGCCCAGCCATGAGCGAGATGTTCGACGCCGCCCGCTGGAAGCCCGCGCCGTTCCTGCCCGAGGCCGACGCACGCGACGGAGCGCTGATCTTCGTCGTCGCGGTGCTGAGCTTCCTCGCCTGCCTGATGGCGTTGGCCTTTGTCGCCGCCGACCGCGCCGCCCACGGCTGGGCCCAGCAGCTGGTCGGCGAGGCGACGGTGATCGTGCGACCCAAGGGGGGCGAGAGCCCGGACGCCGCCGCCGCACGCGCCGCCGAGACCCTGGCCGGCGTGCCCGGCGTCTCCGAGGCCCGCGCCTTGGAGCGCGAGAAGGCCTACGACCTGATCCGCCCCTGGCTGGGCGACGTCACCGACCTGGAGGACCTGCCGGTGCCCAGGCTGGTCACCGTCGAACTGGACCGTCGCAACCCTCCCAGCGCCGCCACCCTCGACCAGGCGCTGAAGGCTCAGGGCCTGGACGGCGTCGTGGACGATCACAGTCTGTGGCTCAAGGACATCACCCGCGCAGCCTGGGCGGCGCGCTGGCTGGGCGGCGGGGTGTTCCTGCTGATCGCCGGCGCGGCGGCCGCGGTGATCGCCTTCGCTACCCGCGCCGGCCTCACCGCGCGGCGCGACGTGGTCGAGGTGCTGCACCTGTCGGGCGCCGAGCACGCGCTGATCGCCAAGTTGTTCCAGGCCCGCTTCGCGCGCATCGCCGCCGTCGGCGGCACGGCCGGCGCGCTCACCGCCGCGGCGGTCGGCGCAACTCTGCGGATGGCCGGCGGCGGAGAGGGCCTGACCCCCGCTCTGCCGATCGCCTGGGGCGACCTGCTGGTGCTGCTGCCCTGCCCGGTGGCTGCGGCGCTGGTGGCGGCGCTGGCCGCACGGTTCACCGCCGATTCGATGATCCGGGACCTGCAATGAAGGGGATCGCCGCGGTGCTCGTGGCGGCGGCGATCTGGGCCGCGGGGCTCTTCGCGTTCGCCGATCGCGTGGACCGTTCCACGCCCGCGCGCGCGCCGCAGCCGGCGCAGGGCGTCGTCGCCCTCACCGGCGCAGGGTCGAACGAACGGCTGAGCGCGGCTATGCACCTGCTGGAGCTGGGCCTCGCCGAGCGCATGCTGGTGTCGGGGGTCAACCGAGAGGCGTCGCGCGAGGACATCCGAACCGTCAGCAAGGCGGCGCGCCGGCTCTACGACTGCTGCGTCGACCTGGGTTTCGAAGCCGCTACGACGCTCGGCAACGCCCGTGAGACCGCCGGCTGGGCGCGGGCCATGCGCTTCCACAGCCTGATCGTGGTCACCGCCGACTATCACATGCCGCGCGCCATGCTGGAGCTGCGCGCCACCCTGCCCGACGCGAAGCTGGAGGCCTATCCGATAGCAACCTCCGTGGTGGACGCCAGCCGCTGGTGGCGCACGACCCGCGGCGCGCGGTTGATGGTCGTGGAGTACACCAAATACCTGGCGATCCTGACGCGCGAGGCGGTGCTGGGCCTTGGCCCAAAGGCCGAAACGGAAGACAAGGCGGCGACACAGGATAAGGGGGCGCGCCAGTGATCGCCGTGCGGTCTGTGGCCTTCGTGGTCGCGTTCTACATCTGGTCGGTGATGTGCTCGCTGGCCATGTTCCCGATGCTGATCGCGCCCCGGCGCTGGTCTATGGTCGCAATGGCCGTATGGGGACGCGGGATCATCGCCTTGCTGGGCGTGATCTGCGACGTCAAGGTCGAGGTGCGCGGGCGCGAGCATATGCCGAAAGGCGCATCGGTGGTCGCGCCCAAGCATCAGTGCATGTTCGACGTCTTCGCCCAGTTCGCCTGGCTGCCCGACGCGTGCTTCGTCATGAAGCGGGAGCTCGGGTGGATTCCGTTCTTCGGCTGGTACGCCCACAAGGGCGGGATGATCCCGGTGGACCGCGCCGGCCATTCCGCGGCGCTGAAGAAGCTGGTGGCCGACGCCAAGCAACGCTTCGCCGCCCACCGCCAGCTGCTGATCTTCCCGGAAGGCACCCGTCAGGAGCCCGGCGCGGCGGGGGACTACAAGCCCGGCATCGCTGCGCTCTATCGCGAACTCGACGTGCCGGTTCACCCCGTCGCGACCAACTCAGGCGTCCATTGGCCGGCGCACGGTTATTTGCGCTACCCCGGGACGATCGTCTTCGAGTACCTGGAACCGATCCCACCCGGGCTGAAGCGCGCCGAATTCATGCGCACCCTCGAAGAGCGGATCGAGACCGCCTGCGCCCGGCTGCTGGCGAGCGGGATCTAAGTCGCCGCCTCGCGCGTCTCAACCATCGCCAGCAGGCGGTCCATGGCGCGGTCGCGAAGGCCTTCGGCCCGCAGGTGCTCCACGAGATCTCGCACGTAGTCGACGTTGCGCCCCGACAGGCCGGTCGCGCCGGCGATCAGTTCGCATTGCCGCTCCAGGCTGAGCACGCCGGCCCATTGCGGATGCTTGACGTCGGACAGGAAGGTGAGCGCCTCCACCCGCCGGCCGTCCGCCAGCCGCAGGGACGTGGAGCTCTCGTAGTAGGTCTCGGTCGGCTGTTCGCGTTCTCGCAGGTAGTCGTAGGTGGCGGGCCACTCAGCTTGCGCCACCCGATAGGCCTTGCCGCGCACTGCGCCGCCCGGGGCCAGGCCCAGCACCAGGCCCGGCCGCTCGTAGGTGCCGCGATGATGGACCGAATAGATGCAGAACGCCCGGCGTCGGCCGTGTAGGGTCGCGTGCTGACGCTCAAGAAACGGGAACCCCGGTCGCCACATCAGGGACCCGTATCCGAACACCCATCGCTCGCCAGAGTCCGCCTGCGACATCGCCCCTCTCGGATCAACCGCCTGAAGGTCCGTCCATGCCCGATACCGCCCCGCCCCGCAAACACGGCCGGCTCGGCCTCTATGCGCCGTTCGCGATTCTCCTCGTCGCGATCGTGGCCTGGACCGGCTACTGGTTCTGGGCGCGCATCCAGACCCGCGAGACCCTGGACCTCCAGGCCCAGGCGCTGCGCGCGGCGGGCTACGAGGTCAGCTGGAAGACCCGCTCGCTGGGCGGCTATCCCTTCCGCATGGACGTGACCCTGACCGACGCGGTGGTCCGCGACCCGTCCGGCTGGGCGCTCTCGGCGCCCCGGCTGGAGGGCGAGGCCTTCATGCACGCGCTTGGCCATTGGATGCTGGCGACGCCGCAAGGCCTCAGCTTCAACCGCCCGGTCGGCGGCCCGGTCGAGGTCACGGGCAAGCTGCTGCGGGCCAGTTTCACCGGTTTCGACAAGCGCCCGCCCAGCCTGTCGTTCGAAGGGGTCGACCTTGCCTTCGCCGCCGCGCCCGGCGCCCAGCCGTTTCCGCTGACGACGGCGGGACGGGTCGAATTCCACCTGCGCCCGGGCCCCGACGACGAGGGCGGCGTGTTCCTGAAGGTCGACGCCGGCAAGGCGCGCGGCGGGCTCTTGCTGGCCAGGATTGCAGGCGACAAGCCGGTGGCTATCCGCTGGAATTCCACTCTGTCGAAGATGAGCGCCATGCAGGGCGCGAACTGGCCGGCCATGGTGCGCGCCTGGTCGACGGCCGGTGGGGCGATGAAGTTGCGGGACGCCGGCATCGGCGCGGGCGACGCAGGCGTAGAGGCCAGCGGCGGCCAGTTCACCGTGGGCGGCGACGGCCGCGCGCGCGGCGTGCTCGACGTCTCCATCCGCCAGCCGGTCCGCGTCGTCGAAGCGCTCGCCCAGTCCGGCGTCATCGCGCCTGAGACGGCGCAGACAGCGGCGGCCGTGCTCGCCGCGC
>NZ_JAUXZW010000312.1 GCF_030693805.1 Phenylobacterium sp. | reverse complement strand
CATCATACACGCGGCATGGCTGCGTCAGGCTTTCGCCCATTGCGCAAGATTCCCTACTGCTGCCTCCCGTAGGAGTCTGGGCCGTGTCTCAGTCCCAGTGTGGCTGATCATCCTCTCAGACCAGCTATGGATCGTAGCCTTGGTGAGCCTTTACCTCACCAACAAGCTAATCCAACGCGGGCTACTCCAATGGCGATAAATCTTTCCCCCGTAGGGCACATACGGTATTAGCCCAAGTTTCCCTGGGTTGTTCCGTACCAAAGGGCATATTCCCACGCGTTACTCACCCGTCCGCCGCTGCCCCGAAGGGCCGCTCGACTTGCATGTATTAGGCCTGCCGCCAGCGTTCGCTCTGAGCCAGGATCAAACTCTCAGGTTGAGTTGACTCTGACGTAGCGTCCCCGGCCCCGAAGGGCCGGCTGGCATATGTCTGCGTAGTTCTTGACGAGTTCCCAATCACACGGATGCCCAGGCGAACCCGGACACCCATATTCATGGTGTCTTCAAAAAAGACCGCAGATTCGTCAGCGTCGAGATAGTCTGGTTAGGACTATCGCCAGAGCGCCGCCGCCTGCGTTTCTCTTTCCAAATCAACGATGTCAAAGACCCGATCGGCCATCTGGCCGAACCCGCCGATACGCTCGGCGGCGGCGGGAGGCGGCTATCTAGTGGCCGGCCTCCTCAGTGTCAACCGACCTTTTCAGGCTTTCTCGCCGCGGCCCGGAAACCCGGAATTTGGCGCGAAAAATGCTGTGGGCCGCCGAGGGGCTTCCCTCATCAGTCCGCTGCGATTCGATTGAGGCTCGGGAAGTTAGTCGCCAGCGAAGAGAAAATCAAGGGCCTAATCGCGTCCCCCGAAACCCTCCGGTCCGGCCCCGCCCGAGCGGGAGGCGCTATCTATGCGGCCCCCAGGTGGGTGTCAATCGTCCGGGCTGCACTAATTCCAATCGCCCTGTGCGTAAGTTGCGGGCGCACCCGTTCGCCTTGGGGCGGATCTGCTCACCGGCAGACCTTCGCGATGACCCTCAGAGGGAACCCATTGCGATGCAGACTGGGCAGCGGCCGCGCCGTCGCCACGCTTCGGGTAGCGCTCGGCAGGAGGTGAATCGTCATATCCGGCTCCACCTGCACCTTGATGGGCCTTCTTCCGTAGTCCTGCATCCACCCCTGCCCCGCTTGGATATCGGTGCGACTGTAGGTGTACGTGCATCCACGCGCTTCCAGGAAGGTGTCGAAGTCGATGTAGTGACCGAGCGTGCGGCCTCCCGGCGGAACGACAGCCTGATGTCTCCCGTACTCGTTCGGCTTGAAGACCGTCAGGACGACGCCACTGTTGTTGAAGACCATGAACGCCGGAACATCGACGCATGCTGCTGGAAGAACCGCCATGGCGGTCAAGACAAGCGAAATTCGGAGCCGCTTCCGCGATTTAGGGATGCCTGTTCCACCGGGCTGAACCCAGCCCCCAGGCGCCGTCCGGATCGGCGGCCCATCACACTCCTGATCACTTCTGGGGCCAGGGCCTTGGCGGTTTCACCTGTGGGCCACGCTCATTCCAATTCGCGTCGCCATGCCATGTTCTCATGGTCTGTAGTCAAGAACAAAACCAGAACTCGAAGGGTCGCGTTGGTCGCTCAGGTCGATATATAGGCCTTCAGCGTGCTGGCCTCGGCCTCGACCTCGGAGATCTTCGACTTCACCAGGTCGCCGATCGAGACGATGCCGATCAGCCGCGCCTCCACCTCGCACACCGGAAGATGGCGCACGCGCCGGTCGGTCATCCGCTCCAGCAACGAATCGACGGTTTCCCCCGGCAGCGCGAACACCACGTCGCGGGTCATATGCTGGGAGACTGGATCGGACAGCGCCTTGGCTCCCGATTCCGCCACCGCGCGGACGATGTCGCGCTCTGAGACGATGCCGACCACGCGGTCGGCTTCGGTGATCACCAGCGCGCCCACCCGGCGGCTGTGCAGCAGGGCGGCCACCGCCGCCACCGACTCGTTGGGCGAGGCGGTGAACACCGCATCACCCTTCAACTTCAGGATCTGGGCAATGAGCATAGGCTTTCTCCCTATCCACGAGGGGGGAGCGTTGCGCAGAAACACGACGGGATCAATGCACGTGCAAGTCAGCGCCTGCGCAACGCTGCGGCGAACGGGCCCAGCAGCAGCACGCCGGCGATGAAGCCTGCTACGTGCGCTTCCCAGGCGACGGTTGCGTCCCCTGCCCCTGGCGCGAAGCCGATAAGGGCGATCAGCAGGTTGATGGCCAGCCACGCTCCGCCCATGCCCAGCACCGGGCGGCTGAGAATCGGTCCCACCGCGCCCCGCCCAGCAATCAAACGCGAGGCGGCGCCCATGAGGCCCGACACCGCGCCGGACGCGCCGACCAGAAGGCCGCGCTCTCCGGCGTGCAGCAGCGCATAGCCGACGTTCGCAAGCGCGCCGCACGCCAGATAGAAGATGGCGAAGGCCATCGCGTCGCGCAGCCTTAGGCCGAAGAACCGCGCGAGCGGCGTCGCGAAGGCCAGGGCGAAGGCGCCGTTCATCAGCGCGTGCGGCCAACTCCCATGCAGGAACAGGGCGGTGAACAACAGCGGCCAGCGCCCGTCCTGCAGATCGATCGGCGAGAATGCGTAGCGGGCGATCACCGCGTCGCCGCCGACCGCGCCCTGCAGCGCGTAGCCGCCGATGATCACCACACAGAGCGCCAGCGCGGGCCACGGCGCCTTGAACATCGGCTCGCGCACAGGCGGGACTTGGGCTTCTGAATCAAACGGCATCTGCACCTCAAGGATCGCGCATCGGTCTTAACCAATTCGCGAGGGTCTGTGGACTAAGTAGGGGCGGCTGGGGGTTTGCGCGACGCGCGCGGCCTTTCGCACCACATGCAGTTTCCTCCGCGGGGAGAGTTCCGCCGTCATGGTCGCCGTTTCGTCCCCAACTCTGCGCCGAACCGCGCTGGCCGCTCTGGCGCTCGCCGCCGTCGCGGCCGGCCAGGCGCAGGCCCAGTCGATGTCGTCCAATTCCGCGGAGTTCAATGCCGGCTACGGTCGTTACGCCGGCCAGGAGAACCGCGGCGTGGACATCACCACCCGCGACGCCAACGGCAACCGGGTGATCGTCGACGGCCTGATCCTCACCGGCGACGACCAGTCCAGCTTTTCTCGCGCCTCGGGCGCGGCCGACGCCTACGCGGGCGTCGGCGCGGCCGGCGGCGGGGCCACGGCCATCGGCAACAACCTGGTGGTCATCACCCAGGGCAGCAACAACACCGTCATCGTCGACTCGCGCCAGACCAACACCGGCGCCGTCACGGCGACCACGCAATTGAATTCAGGGGTGGGTAATGGTCAGTAATCGCCTGGTCCGCGCAGCGGCGCTGATCTCCGCAGGCTCGATGGCCCTCGCAGGCTGCGCGACGCCCGTCGCCGGGCCCAGCGGCAACTACGCCCGCCCGGTGGGCACGGCCACTGTCACCGCCAACCCGACACCCTACTCCCAGGCGCTGGTCTGCGAGGCGGAGTACGCCCGCAACGCCAAGATCTCCGCCCCGCGCATCGCCATCGGACGCATCGCCGACTACACCGGCAAGGCCGAAGCCGACGGCAGCGGCCGCAAGATCACCCAGGGCGCCTCGCTGATGGCCATGTCGGCCTTCGCGAAAGCCGGCATGCCTCTGGTCGAACGCTTCGACACCTCGGTGTCTGAACTGGAACTGAAGTACGCCAACAACAAGCTGATCTCGGACCAGCCTAACCCCGCGCCGGACATGCCGGCGGAATACCGCAAGATCCTCGCCGGCCAGGTGCCTGGCTCGGACTTCTATGTGGCCGGCGGCATCACCGAGCTCAACTTCAACATCCGCTCGTCCGGCTTCGACATCTCCGGCGGCGACGTGGACGTGGACGACTTCAAGGGCTCGGCCCGCGGTCGCATGATGGTGATGAACATCGGCCTGGACCTGCGGCTGATCAACACCCGCACCCTCGAGGTGGTGGACGTGATCTCCTACCAAAAGCAGGTGGTAGGCCGTGAAATCAGCCTCGGCATGTTCGACTTCCTGAACGGCAACGTCTTCGACGTCTCGGCTGGGACGGGTGCGCTGGAGCCTATGCAGCTCGCGGTGCGCGCGCTGGTCGAGCGGGCCGTCGTCGAGATGACCGCCAATCTGTACGGGATGTCGGGGCCCGAGGCCTGCCTGACCTCCGATCCCCTGGCCGGCGCCACCACCGGCCTGACCGGCGGCTACGTGCCTGCCTACAACAACCTGGACACCAACAATGCGCAGACCCGCGAAGATCCTTCTCGCTGGAACACTCGCCGCGATTCTGCCGTTCGCAGCCGCTTCTAGCCTCGCCGCGCCTAGCGATGTCCTGAACGACCAGATCCAGTTGGGGGATGTGTTCTCCCAGCAAACGTTGGACGTCGTCGAAGTCAGCGAGACCACCAGCGGCACGACCACGGCCACCGGCAACAGCTTCGACGGTACGGTGGACCAGGGCGACCTGGCCGTGACCTCGACCCAGAGCCTGCAGGCCAACGTCGGCGCGACCACCGAGCTCAACGTCGCGTCGAGTTCGGGCGCAGTGACGGCGCTGACCACGGCTGCGACCGGCAACACCGGAGACGCCGGCGTGTTCGCCGGCGGGCTTACGGGTTCATTCGTGCAGACGACGGGCGCGACCAACGTTTCGGCCAACAGCCATATCGAGGCGCCCGGCGGCCAGGCCGGCGACGTCGCCTCCAGCGTGCAAGCGATCGGCAACAGCCAGGGCTTCGGCGTCACCTCCGGCGCGTCTTACGTCAGCGTCGACCAGACCAACCAGGCCCAGGTCACCTCCGACGGCGGCGGCGTCTACAACTACATCGGCGGCCAGGCGACGTTCTCGGCGGCCAGCGCGGCCAACAACCTGACCGCGGCCTCGGCCGGCGGTTCGAGCCAGCAGATCACCGCCACCCAGGCGAACGACGCGGCGATCACCCAGGCCTCGCAGTTCACCAGCTTCGGTAACGCCTATCTGACCACGACCAGCGCCACGGCCACCGGCAACAACATCTCCGCCGGCAACGAAGGCTCGACGCTGGCGCTGACCACCGACCAGCGCAACAGCGCCTACGTGCGCGCCGAGACGGTCAGCAACGCCTATGAGTTCGGCGCGGGCTCGGCGGTCTCCTACGGCGTCGGCAACAGCGCCTTCGCCGGCAACGCCGGGACCGAGACGCTGATCGACAACACCCAGCTCAACGACGGCGGCGGCATCGACGTGGCGGCCGACTACACCGGCTATCAGGGCTACGACGCCCAGGCTTCGGCGACCGCTATCGGCAACGCGGCCACTGGCTACGCCTGCGCCGAGTGCGACGGCTATGTCTCGGTCGCCAACCGCCAGACCAACAACGCCGAGGTGGGCGCGCAAAGCTCCACCAGCGTCACCTCGGCGCGCACGGTCACCGGCGTCGCCAACGCCATCGGCAACACCGCCAGCTACTACGTGAGCCGCCCGAACCAATAGGTCGGGCCACACGCCTGGGCGCACGCGTCCAGGCTGAAACGATCCCGCCTTGTGATGGCCACGCGGCACAGCGATGCTGGGCTGCGTCGCCACCTGGGATCCCCGATGAACCGAGCCTTCCGCGCGAGCTTCGCGCTCGCCGCAGCGCTGAGCCTTGCCTGCGCCGCGCCCTCCGCTTCCAGTTTGGGCCTTCCCAAGTTCAAGCTGCCGGGACTGGGCGCCAAGGACGCGCCGAAAGCCGCGCCGACGCCGATCAAGCTGAAGCCTGGCGAATGGCCGCAGGCGAGGTCCGATGTGAAGGTGGACCCCTCGATCCGCTTCGGCGCCCTGCCCAACGGCATGCGCTACGCGATCCAGAAGCAGAGCATCCCCGCTGGCCAGGCCTCGCTGCGCCTGCGCTTCGCCGCGGGTTCGCTGATGGAGACCGACGCCCAGCAGGGGCTCGCCCACTTCCTGGAGCACATGGCCTTCAACGGCTCCAAGGCCGTTCCCGAGGGCGACATGGTCAAGATCCTGGAGCGGCTGGGGCTGGCGTTCGGCGCCGACACCAACGCCTCCACCGACTTTGAGCAGACGCTCTACAAGCTCGACCTGCCGCACACCGACGCTGAAACCATCGACACCAGCCTGATGCTGATGCGCCAGACCGCCGGCGAACTGACCATCGAGCCCGGCGCGGTCGACCGCGAGCGCGGCGTCGTGCTGTCGGAGGAGCGGGCGCGCGACACCCCCGGATATCGGATCTACCGCTCGCGGCTGGACTTCTTCCTACAGGGCCAGCGTCCCCCCACCCGCTTCCCGATCGGCAAGGTCGAGGTGCTGAAGGACGCGCCGGCCAGCCAGATCGCGGCCTTCTACAAGAACTACTACCGCCCGGAGCGCGCCGTGCTGGTCGCCGTGGGCGACTTCGACGTCGACGCCATGGAAGCCAAGATCCGCACCAAGTTCAGCGACTGGACGCCAAGCGGCCCGACTGGCGCCGAGCCCGACGTCGGGCCCGTGAAGCCGCGCGGCGCGGAGTCCCGGCTGGTGATCGAGCCCGGCGCGCCGACGTCGATACAGGTCGCCTGGATCGCGCCGCCAGACCTCTCGGCCGACACCGACGCCAAGCGGCGGCGCGACCTGGTCGAGCAACTGGGTTTCTCGGTGCTCAACCGCAGGCTCTCGCGGCTGTCGCGCGGCGCCGAGCCGCCGTTCCTGGGAGCGGCCGCCTTCAAGGGCGACGACTACAAGGCCGCCGAGGTCACCATGCTGACCGTCAACGCCGAGCCGGGCGGCTGGAAGACGGCTCTGGCCGCCGTCGAACAGGAACAGCGCCGCGCCGTGCAGTTCGGCGTGCGCCAGGACGAGCTGGACCGCGAGGTCGAGGAGATCCGAACCAGTCTGACCGCGGCCGTCGCCGGCGCGGCGACGCGGCGCCAGACGCAGCTCGCCGCCGAGATCGTCGATTCGCTGGACGACGACACCGTGGTGACCGGCCCTGCCCAGGACCTGGCAATGTTCGAATCCGCGGTGAAGGACCTGAAGGCGGAGCAGGTCTCCGCCGCCTTGAAGGGCGCATTCAAAGGTTCAGGTCCGCTGACCTTCATGGCCTCACCGACCCCGATCGAGGGTGGCGAAGCCGCCTTGCTCGCCGCGCTTCAGGAGTCGCAGAAGGTGGCGGTGACAAGCCCTGCCGCGCCCAGCGAGGTCACCTGGCCGTACGCGACCTTTGGAAGCCCCGGCAAGGTCGTCGAGGAGCGCGAGGTCGCGGACCTGGACACCGTGTTCGTGCGCTTCGCCAACGGCGTGCGTCTGACCATCAAGCCGACCCGGTTCCGCGACGATGAGATCCTGATCCGCGTGCGGGTCGGCGGCGGGCTGACCGACATCCCAAAAGGCCGCGAGAGCGCCGGCTGGGCGTCGGGCGCCTTCACCGAGGGCGGCCTGAAGCAGATCAGCGCCGAGGATATGGAGCGGGTGCTGGCCTCCAAGGTGTTCGCCGCGCGATTCGGCGTCGGCGACGACGCATTCACGCTGTCCGGCGGCACCCGGCCCGACGATCTGGACGTCCAGTTGCAGGTGTTGAGCGCCTATCTCGCCGAGCCCGGCTGGCGACCCGAGGCGTTCCAGCGCCTCAAGGGCGCCGGCAAGACCATCCACGACCAGTACGAGGCCACCGATTCGGGCGTGCTGGCGCGCGACCTGCCGGCGCTTCTGCACCCGGGCGACCAGCGCTGGATGTTCCCCAGCCGCGAGCAGATCGCCTCAGCCAAGCTCGAGGACCTGCAGGCCCAGGTGACGCCTGCCCTGAAGGACGGCCCGATCGAGGTGATCATCGTCGGCGACACCACCGTGGAGAAGGCCAAGGAAGCGGTCGCCGCCACTCTGGGCGCCCTGCCCGCACGCCGCGAGCCCGCCCTGCCCGACCCGGCCCAGCTCCAGGTCAGCTTCCCCAAGGCCGACGCAGCGCCCCTGGTGCTGCGCCACAAGGGGCGCGCCGACCAGGCGATCGGCTACGTCGCCTGGCCGACCACCGACTTCTTCGCCGACCCGCAGAAGGCGCGCGAGACCGCGGTGATGGGAGAGGTCATGGAGCTTCGCCTGATCGATGAACTGCGCGAGGCGCAAGGCGCGACCTATTCGCCGTCGGTCAACTACAACCACAGCTTCGTCTGGCCGGGCTGGGGCTACATGGCCGCCAGCGTCGAGGTGCCGCCGGCCAAGCTCGACGGCTTCTTCGCCGACGTGCGCCGCATCGGCCGCGAGCTGGCCGACAAGGGCACGACCCCCGACGAGCTGGAGCGCGCCAAGAAGCCCAGGCTCGACAACATCGAAAAGGCTCGGGTGACCAACCAGTACTGGCTGTCGGAGCTGTCGGGCGCGCAGGCCGACCCGCGCCGCCTCGACGCCATTCGCGCCGCGATCCCCGGCACCGAACGGGTCACCGCCGCCGACGTCCAGCGCGCCGCCAAGACCTATCTGCGCGACGACAAGGCCTGGATGTTGGCCGTGCGCCCGCAGAAGGAGTGAGGCGCGGGTGGCGCTTCGCCTAAGTCGCGTCGGCCGGCGCGGCGGCGCCATATTGCTGGAGCCCCTCCAGCCGCGCCTTGCGGAACAGCCACCAGCTTAGCAGCAACAGGGGCGCGAGCAGCAGCGGCAGGCCGAACAGCGGCACGCTCCCCCCGGCCAGGGCGACCGGATAGAAGATGAACCCCGCCGCGGCGCCGATCAGCACGAGCGGCTCGATGTTGGTGAAGTGCGCATAGGCGTCCTTGCCACCTTCCAGGCGAATGGCATGGATGCCGGTCTGGTCCATCGCCTTGGTGACGAAAAAGCGTCCCCGCGCGCCCGGCTGCAGGGCGGCAGCGACAGGATCGGCGGCGGACACCTTCGTCAGGGTCTGCTCGGCGCCGTCGGCTTCGCGGATGCGGACGCTGTCGTAGAAGACATACTTGCCCTTGCGGCGCCTCAGCTCAGCGGCTTCGACCACCCCGTCGATCGTCCAAACAGCCATTTCGAGCCTTGATTTTGGAACGGCGTTATTCGGGCATTCTGGACCGCGTCAGCGCGGCTTTCAAGCCCGCGCCGCGCTCACGAAAAAGGGCCGGCGTCGCCGCCGGCGCTCGATCTATTCGGCTCCCGCGCTGGACCTAGTAGGCCACGCCGCCGACGCCGCCGTCGATGCTCATGCTGGTCAGCACGGCTTCGGACTGTTCCTCGCGGTAGGCGGTGTAGGTCTCGACGACCGTCATGGTGAGGATCTTCACGCCCGCGCCGAAGCGGCGCAGCAGGGAGCGTTCGTTGCAGTCGCGGGCCGGCTTCTGGCGACGGCAATCAACCTTGCCGCCGGGCGAGTGGTAGAGCGCCTGGCCCTTTGCGCAGGCCATGGTCTCGCCTTTGGAGAAGTCGATCCTGCCTTCGTATTCGGAGATCGTCGCCTGCAGGCTGGCGCCGGCGATGCAACGATAGAGCTCGCCGTCGTAGAGGTCGGTGACCTCGCGGTCGGCGCGGACCTGGGAGGCCGGGTGTGGAATCTGGCGGTCGTCGATGCAGACCGCCTGGATGACCACGCGCTTGGTGCGGGTGCGGGTGGCCTGGTAGGCGACGCGCTTGACGCCGCCGCCGACGTTGAGGCCGGAGATCAGGCCGGTGGCCGAGGGGGGCGCATAACCGCCGCCGCCGCCGCCGAAGAACACCATCGCGCCCGCACCGCCGCCCGCCGATGCGCCGGCGGAAGCCCTGGCGCTGGCGTTGACCACGACCGTTGGGGCGACGAAGACGTTGACGCCTGGAATGTTGACGTTGTGCCCGGGCGTGCAGCACGGCGGCGTGCTGGGCGGCGGAGGCGGAGGCGGCGCGCAGCAGGTGGGCGGCGGTGGCGCGCAGCACTGCGCGAGCGCAGCTCCGCCCGCGAAGAACAGGCCCAGGCCCGCGGCCAGCCCCAGCAGTGTGATTCGCGCCTTCATAAGACGGCCCCTCCTTCAAACGTCCGTCGTCTCAGCGACAGGCCCCGGCGTTCGAAAACGCCCTGACCCCGACCTCGCGCCTGTCCCGGAGCGGGACGTTTGGCGGTTGGTCCGCATCGTTCTGCAAGGCCTGTGCGGTCGCAGCGAAGGCCGCGAAACCGGACGTGCGTCTCGATGTCGATGTTCCATTCAACAACAGAACGGTTGATAGACTATTGGCGAAGCCGCAGTCGGGCGGGCGAAAGCCCGGCCCGCGCGGACGTCGATCCGTCAGAATTCGCGGACATCATCTCGCGGGTGTTCATCCTCGGGCGCAGCGCCTCTGGGGTCTACCCCGTGCGACTGGCCGGCGATTACCTCAGCGAATTGCACGGTGGCGACCTGCGGGCGCGCAATGCGCTGTCGCTATGGGCCGAGGCCGACCGATTCCGCCTGCGCGCGGCGCTGGAGGAGGCGCGGCTGCGCCCTGAGCCGATCGTCGCCACCTGCGACGTTCGCGCGGACGGCGCGGAGATGCCGATGGAGGTGCTGTTTGCGCCGCTGACCGGCGTCGCCGGCGCCCAGGACCGGTTCCTGGGGCTCTACCAGCCGCTGGGCTTCACCGCGAAACTGGGCGGGCGTCTGGCGCTGGAGATGAAGATCCGCACGATCCGCAGCGCCGGCGCCGCCAACGAGGAGGCGCCGCGCCTGCGCCTAGCCACCCTGGACGGGCGGCGGATGGCCTGAGCTCAGGCTCAGAGCGGGGCGAGCCCGGCCTTGTAGCGCCGCCAGTTGGCGACATAGCCAACGGCCGAGCGCGACAGCGTTGCGGCCTGGGCCGGGCTGATCTCGCGCACCACCTTGCCCGGCGCGCCCATGACCAGGGAGTTGTCGGGGATCTCCTTGCCCTCGGTGATCAGGCAGTTGGCGCCGATCAGGCAGTTGCGGCCGATGCGGGCGCCGTTGAGCACGATCGAGCCGATGCCGATCAGCGAATTCTCGCCCACCGTACAGCCGTGCAGCATGACCATGTGGCCGACGGTGACGTTGGCGCCGATAGTCAGGGGCACGTCGGCGTCGGTATGCAGCACCGAGCCGTCTTGGATATTGCTGTTCTCGCCGATTTCGATGACGTCGTTGTCGCCACGCACGGTTGCGCCGAACCAAATCGATGCGTTCTTCTTGAGAATCACCCGGCCAATCACGACGGCGTTAGGCGCAATCCAATATTCGCCCTCTTCGGGCAACTGCGGCGCTATGCCGCCCAAGTTATAAGCACCCATATTTTCACCCCGTTTCTCGGACAGACGTCGCGTTTAATCGTTCATAAAGCGCCGCTACGCTTATTCTAGTCAGGCGATTCGGGGGGTCGATAGCCCTTCCGCATCCCGCCGCGTCCGGCTTTCGGGCGCGGTCTCCTCTAGTCGGAGCAAAGGGTGCCGCGTTTGTCGTTCCGACGGCTCTGCCCGTCGCCAGCGTCAGGTCCAAACGAGCCACCCGGCGGCGCGTGCCGCCGCCCCTCTGTCAAAGCGTCGTTCCCAAAGGACGGTCCATTGCGGACACGCCCTTTTTTCTTGTCCCCATGGAGGCCTTGATGACCAAGCGAGCTGTGAAACGCCACGTGCGCGAAGGCGCGTTCGACGCCGGTCAGTTCGACGACGATAACAAGGTACGGCGCCTGCCGATCGAACGGGCCTGGTCTCCCCTCTCCCATTCCAACGACGATCGGGAACAGGGCTACCTCAAGACCATCAAGGCCAAGTCTCCTGGGCAGGAAGAGATGATCGCGGCGGTCGACGCCAAGAACCTGGTCCTGGCGCTCGGCCCGGCAGGCACGGGCAAGACCTATCTGGCGATCGCCAAGGCGGTGGAGGCGCTGGAGGCCGGCCGCGTGGGCCGGATCGTGCTGTCGCGTCCGGCGGTGGAGGCGGGCGAATCGATCGGCTTCCTTCCCGGCGAGATGGAGGACAAGCTCGCCCCCTACCTTCGCCCCCTGTACGACGCGCTGTCCGACCGGCTCAGCATGAAGCGGGTCAAGGCGCTGATGGCCGAGGGGCTGATCGAGATCGCCCCCATCGGCTATATGCGGGGCCGGACGCTGAACAACGCCTTCATCGTCGTCGACGAGGCCCAGAACTGCACCTACGTCCAGCTCAAGATGCTGCTGACCCGGCTGGGCTGGCACTCGACCATGGTGGTCACCGGCGATCCGAACCAGTCGGACCTGCTGCCTGAGCTGTCGGGACTGGGGCCCGTGGCGGC
>NZ_JAUXZW010000305.1 GCF_030693805.1 Phenylobacterium sp. | reverse complement strand
CCGCCGAAGCCGCCGCCCGCGTGCTGGCCGCGCGGCGGCTGCAAGCCGATCGCGCAGCGCAGGCCGGCGAAGGCGCGGCTGCGCTCAACGCCCAGGCGGACGGAGACTTCCTGGACGCTATCGCCGACATGGACGCCCCTGCCCGCGCGCTGCTGTCACGCGCCGCGGAGGCCGGCAATCTGACCGCCCGTGGCTGGATCCGTACGCTCCGGCTTGCGCGAACCATCGCCGATCTGGAAGGCGAGCCGTCGGTCCGTCGCCTCCACATCGCCGAGGCGCTGATCTACCGACGCGTATCGCCAGGGATGATGATGACGAGCGCTTGACGCGTTCAGTCGTCGGCGGTGCGGCGCAGCACCTTCAGCGTGCCGGGCTCCAGCCTGACGTCGAACATCTTGCCGTCCGCGGTGCGCGCGTCGTCGATGTCCCAGACCGGCTGACGGATCGGTCGGTCGTCGTCGTACTCGATCTCCTCCCAGGCCACGAAGCCTTCGGCGCGAAGCACCTTTTCGATCGCCGCCTGCTCCTGCTGCGTGGGCGCGCGATCCTTGGCGAGCGTCGGGCTCGCGAGAAGGGCGGCTGAAACGGAGAGTGTGGCGAGGGCGACGATGCGCATGAGAAGCATTCCTAAGGCGATTGGATGCTGAGAAACGGTTCATCGCGGCGCGCGTTCCAATCCGCCCGGGCGCGGTTTGGCCGCTCAGCGTCGGGTGTCGCCGACCATCGGGTCGAACCCCATGGCCAGTTCGTGCTGCGCTCGCCGCCGCGCCGCCCGATAGGTCCATGTGCCGACCGCCAGCGGAACCAGCAGCAGGTAGCCCCAGAGCACCCCGGCGCTGTAGTAGACCCAGTTGCCGAGGGTGCGGTCGAGCATCTGGGCGACGTGGGTGACCACCGCCAGCAGTTGGAACGCCGCCGCGCAGATCGGCCAGTAGCGGTCGCTGCGCAGGGCGAGCCAGATCAGCACGGCGAACACCAGAACGTCGACCACCGTGGTGGTCCAGCGCAGGTGGAGCCACTGATCGTCCGGCAACAGCACCGCGACCATCCAACCGGCGAAGATCGCCGCCGCACCGATGCGCTCGGACGGTCCGCCGCGCCACCCAGCGTTGGCGCAGACGCCGCAGATCGCCACCCACCAGAGCCAATGGGACAGTTGCAGGCTCGCCAGGCTCATAACGAATGTGGGCCCTCGTTCGCACGAGGGCCCACACTGGCAGACGGTCGGGTCTTATGAAACCCGAGCGCGAACCTTAGGCGGCGCGGACGGTGCGCAGTCGAGCCGCGATGCCGCCTTCGACCGGAGGCTTGTCGCCGCCTTCGTCGCCCAGGGCGACAGCGCCCAGGCCGATCTGGCTTTGCGCGACGCTGAGCTCCTTGTGGGTCTCTACGATGGCGCGGCGGGCTTCGGTCAGCGCCATGATGGCTTGGCTGGCGCGTTCGACGGCGCTTTGGCCGATCAGGGCGGACAGGCCGGCCTGGGCGCGCATCGACGGCATGACGCCGGTCAGCGTGGCGGTCTTGCTGAGCGCCGCGTCGATCGCGGCTTCGGCTTGGAACAGAGCATCGGCGATGTTCTCGGCGATGGCGCGGCGTTGCTTGAGCATGAGTTTTCTCCCGCGCGCCGAAATGGCACGGCGCGCCCCTAGGTTGACGTTGATTTCAAAAGTCGAGCCGGATCAGGTCCGGACGAGGGCTCGCGCCAGCTCTTGGAGGGCGTGAAGCCCGGCAAGCACCGCGCCGAAAGCAAGCGCCGTCAAAATCGCGACGCCTACGATCGCCCCCAGGCGAGCAAGCGGGCCTAGGTCATTTCGTCCGACCCTTCCCCGATCCCAGGCCTGAAATTCTCGTCGAGGAGAACCCAGGTGAGGCAGAGGATTTCCCGCAGCACCATCTCGGGCGGCTTGAAGGCGCTCAGTTTGCGTGTGGCCGATACTAAATGGCGAGCCATCTCCGCTTGCATCTCGGTTGCGGCCAGATCGACGAGCTGTCGTTCCAGCTGCACCCATGAGAAAGCCGGCGTCGTTTCCTCCGAGCTGTTGGGCGCGGGCCAGCGCTGCTCGAATTCGTCGATCTCCCGACGAAGACGAATCGCTCTGCCGATCGCCACCCTGTTCCCGAAGTTCTGCCGTTCGCCCATAAGCCGTCTCTCCCGATGCGTCCTCATCGGGCCAGGGGAACTCAGGGCTGTCTGTCCTGATTGCGTCGTGTCCTGATGCGATCAGGACAGCTGGATCACGCTCGCGCGCCGCCAGCAGCTTGGCCGCCGCGTAGCGATCGTCGACGCCGAGCTTACGGCGCGCACGGTCGCAGTAGGTGTCGACGGAATTCTTCGACATCCCCAATTCGCGGGCGATCTGCTTGGAACTGAGATGCTGATCGACGAGGCGCAGACATTCCCGTTCCCGCGGGGTCAGCAGCTCGACGCGATCAGCGGTCATGGTTGAAATGCTCGCATAAGGCGAACAGTACACGACTGATCGCGTTTTTCGTCTAGTTTGCCTTTAAGTCGGCCAAATGGCCGCACGCCCGTTCAGTTATCGACGTTAGAGACATTGATGCAACCCAAAGAGGCGGCTCCGCCGGAGCCCATCGATTTGGCCATAGGCGCACGCATACGCGCCCGTCGCCGCCAGCTCGGCCTCAGCCAGGGCGAACTGGCCTCGGTGATCGGCGTGTCGTTCCAGCAGGTGCAGAAGTACGAGCGCGGCGCGAATCGCGTTTCGGGCTCCACCCTGGTGTCGACGGCATCGGCGCTGGAGACCACCGTCGGCTGGCTGGTCGGCGAGGAAGGCTTCAGCGCCCAGAGCGACGACGTGTTCAAGGCCCTGGCCACGCCTGGCGCGCTCGAGATTCTGCATGCCTATGCGGCGATCCCCAGCGCGCGGGCCCGCGCAGCCCTGCTGACCCTGGCCCAGGAGATGACCGAGGCCGCCCTGGCCGAGGCCGCCGCGGGCGCAGGGTCCCTGGCCGAGACCGAGGTCTCGCCGGCTTGACCGAGCGTTAAGCCGCCGCGGCTAAGCTGCTGGCCATGAAACGCACCGTCCCGCCGCGTCGCGGAGCGAAGGTCCAGGCCGGCGTCGCCGCGGGCCAGCTCGCCGCGCTCAGCCATGAGTTCCGAACCCCGTTGAACGGCGTGCTGGGCATGGCGCGACTGCTGGAAGGCACCCGTCTGACCGCCGAACAGCGCGCCTATGTCGCCGCGCTGCGCGAAAGCGGCGAGCATCTGCTGGGCTTGGTCAACGACCTGCTGGATTTCGCCAAGCTCGGCGAGGGCAAGGTCGAGCTGCATCCGGCGCCGGTCGACGTGGAGGCGCTGTTGCGCCAGGTCTGCGAGCTGTTGTCCCCCCGCGCCCGGGAAAAGGGTCTGGAGATCGCCTGGGCGGTTCCGCCCGCCGCCGGCCGGATTCTGGCCGACGAGGGCCGCGTGCGTCAGATCCTGCTCAACTTCGCCGGCAACGCCGTCAAGTTCACCGAGGCAGGCGGCGTGCTGGTGACCGCTGAGCGCACCGCAGAGGGCTTCACTCGGTTCGTGGTCGCCGACACCGGGCCAGGCGTGCCGGCGTCCGCCCGCGACCGGGTGTTCGAGGCCTACGCCCAGGCCGACCCGCACGCAGCCTCCCTGGGCGGCGCGGGCCTGGGCCTGGCGATCGCCCGACGGCTGGCGCACGCCATGGACGGCGAAGTCGGCGTCGAAAGTCCCCCCGGCGGCGGCGCGACCTTTTGGTTCGAAGCGCGGTTCGACGTCGCCCCGGACGCTGGGAACGACGCCACGCTGACCGAGCGGGTCGTCGGCGTCGCCTCGCCCAGCGCCATCGTGCGCGAGGGCGCGCGCCGTCAGATCGAAGCCAGCGGCGGCCGCGCGTTGGTCGCGGACAATCTCGAAACCCTGTCGCGCCGCGCCCCGAAGGACGCGGTGCTGCTGGTCGACCACGCCTTGGCGCCGGCCGGGCGGGCGTTGCGCGCTCCTGAAGGCCGCGCGGCGGTGATCCTGCTGGCGCCCGACGAGCGCGGGCGGATCGCCCGTTACCGCGAGGCGGGCTTTCGTGGGTACCTGATCAAGCCGTTGCGGCGCGCGTCTCTGGCCGAACGCGTGCTGGCGGCGATCGGCGGAGGCGCCACGACAGGCCAGCCCGGCGAGGACGAACGTGTCGTGCACGCCGTGGCGACTGGCGCGCGGGTGCTGCTGGTCGAGGACAATCCGATCAACGCCATGCTCGCCCGCACCCTGCTCACCCGCGAAGGCTGTGCGGTGGACCACGCGCGCTCCGGCGAGGACGCCCTGACGGCGCTGAAGCAGGGCCGCTTCGACCTGATCCTCATGGACATGCGCATGCCGGGCCTGTCGGGCGCGGAGACCACCCGGCGGTTGCGGGCCGACGGCGTGGCCAGTCCCGTGGTCGCCCTGACCGCCAACGCCTTCGACGACGACCGCCGCGCCTGCCTGGCGGCGGGAATGAACGACTTCCTGGTCAAGCCGCTGTCGCCGGACGCCTTGCGCGGCATGCTGGCGCGCTGGGTCAAGGCCGGCTGGACGGACTCCGCGGAGCGGGCCAAGCTCGGTTGACGGCGGCGGGGTCTCCCGGCGCGCACCCGATTCGAGGCCGAGACCCATGACCGCGGACGCCGACACCCCGCCCCGGCGCAGCCTGCTGTCGGCCATCGCGGTCTATGGCGAGCGCCGCTCGCTGGCCATGCTGGCGCTCGGCTTCGCCTCCGGCCTGCCCAACCTGCTGATCTTCGACACCCTGTCGGCCTGGCTGCGCGACGCGGGCCTGTCGCTGGAGGTGATCGGCTTCTTCAGCCTGGCGACGCTGGCCTATTCGTTCAAATTCCTCTGGGCGCCGCTGGTCGACCGCACGCGGGTGCCGCTGCTGACCCGCTGGCTCGGCCATCGCCGCTCATGGATGCTGGCCTGCCAGGCCCTGGTCATCGTCGGCCTGTGGTTGGTGGCCGGCACGGACCCCGCCAGCCAGCTCGGCCTCATGGCCACCTTCGCGGTGTTCGTGGGCTTCACCTCGGCGACCCAGGACATCGTCATCGACGCCTGGCGCATCGAGGTGGCGGAGGTCGAGAAACAGGGCGCGATGGCTGCGGCCTACCAGTGGGGCTATCGCATCGCCACGCTGACCGCGGGCGCGGCGCCGCTGGTGCTGGCCGAGAGCCACGGTTGGAACTTCTCCTACGCCGTGATGGCAGGCCTCATGGTGGTGGGCGTGCTGGGCGTGCTGGGCGCCCCGCGCGAAGCCCAGCACCAGATCCGGCCGATCCACGCCGAGGGCGTCGCCGCCTCGCCAGCGCGAGAGGTCTTCGAATGGGCGATCCGATTGGCGCTGTTCGCCCTAGGCGCCCTGGTGCTGGGTTCCGGCCTGTCGGGCAACGCCGACCTGCTGGCCGGTTTGCTGGGCCTTCTCGGTCTGTCCTCGGCGGGCGAAAGCCTCACCGCCATCTGGGAGGTCAAGCCCTGGGGCGTGTTCGCCCAGGTGGCCGGGGTGATCGTGGGCGGATTGATCATCTTCGTCGCAGCAAGGCCGTTACGCTCGATGCGCACCCGGCCAGGGATCTATCTGGGGGCCGCGTTCGGCGAGCCGCTGGGCGACTTCTTCGGGCGCTACGGCCGCGTGGCGGGGCTGATCCTGGCGACCATCTGCCTCTACCGGCTGTCCGACTTCGTGCTCAACATCATGAACCCGTTCTACCTGGACCTGGGGTTCACCAAGACCGAGATCGCCGAGGTGCGGAAGTTCTTCGGCATGTTCATGTCGATGGCCGGCGTGTTCCTGGGCGGGCTGGCGGTTGTCAGGCTGGGGCTGATGCGGGCGCTGGTGATCGGCGCGTTCGCGGGCCCGCTGAGCAATCTGGTGTTCGCCTGGCTGGCGGCGCAGGGGCCGGCCCTGCCCGCCCTGTTCGTCGCCATCGGCGTGGACAACATCGCCTCGGGCTTCTCGGGCACCTGCCTCATCGCCTACATGTCCAGCCTGACCAGCGCAGGGTTCACCGCCACCCAGTACGCGCTGTTCTCCTCGCTCTATTCCTTGCCCGGCAAGCTGCTTGCGTCGCAGTCCGGACGGCTGGTCGAGGCCACGGCGAAATCGGCTGACGCCGGCGGGCCGGCGGCGATGCTGAAGGGCCTGTTCACGGGCTTGCCGCCGGAGACCTTCGCCGCCGCAGCGGCCAAGTCCCAGGTCAGCGCCGCGGCGCTCGGCGCAGGCTACGTCTCGTTCTTCTTCTATTCGGCGGCGATCGGGGTCGCGGCGATCGTGCTGGTGTTCATGGTCGCGCGGCGTCAGCCGCCCACACAGACGCCGGCCCAGAGCCAAGGCCAAGCGCAAACAGCCTAGGTCGTCAGGCAGATCACCTGAGCCACGCGCAGGTCGCGGCGCAGCCCGTCGGCCACGCGGCCGTAGTTGTCGGTGGTCACCGGCTGGCCGGCCGCGAAGGTTGCGGCCCGCTTGTGGGAATAGGCGATGGCGTCGCTCACCGTTTCCGGGACAGTCGTGTAGATCCGCCCACGACGCGGCGACTCGGCGACGGTGACCGCGATCACCCGGCCGGCGGAGTCCAGCGCCGGCGCGCCGGAGAGGCCGCCCAGCGTGCCCTCCAGGCCGTCGGTCCGGCCAGTCTCGGCCCAGGCGAGCACGGGCTCGGCGCGGGCGCCTCGCCCCCGAACCATCAAGGTCTCGCGCCCGAGCAGGCGTGAGGTGGCCTCGCCGGGACGGCCCTGTGGGTAGCCCGGATGGAAGGCGCGTTCGCCGCGTCGCAGGCCGGCGCTAAGACCCAGGGGCAGCGGCGGGGCCCCGCCATCCGTCGTCAAGATCGCCGCTTCGCCACGGGGGTCGATCTGCACCTGAGCGGCGACGCCCTGGCCCTCGCCGATCACGATGGCGGTGCGGGCGCAGCCGTCGACCACATGGCGCGCGGTGATCCAGACGCCGCTGTCGGACACGGAGAAGGCGGTGCCGACGCCGGGCGAGGCCTGGCCCGGCACGTCCACCACGACGCCCGGATCGAACGGCGAGGCCGGGCCCAACATTCCCTCGTCCAGCTCTGGCGGGGCAGGCGGCGCATCGGCGCGCTCCTGGCGACCGACGGCGGCGACCAGCAGGGCTGCGACCACCGCCGCATAGACGGCCCAGTCGGGTAGCCGGGGGAAATGCATGGCCCGCTCAGCCGGCCACGGCGGCGGCGATGATCAGCGCGGTGGCGAGCTTGGCGCCGACCAACAGGGCGGCGGCGGCGACTTCGCCCTCCTGGATGCGTTGCGGCAAGCCGCGCAGCACGATGTCGACCAGCCGGAAGACCAGCAACTGGACGATCACCGTCGAGACGCCCCAGACGCCGATCTCGACCACCGAGGTGGAAGCGGTCAGCGACACCGCGAGCGGGATCGCCAGCCCCACCAACACGCCGCCCAGCGACACCGCGGCGGCGGCGTTGCCCTCGCGGATCAGGCGGATTTCCCGGTGCGGCGTAAGCAGAACGTAGAGCGTCACGGCCAGGAACAGGATCAGCGTGGTCACCGCCGCATGCAGCAGCGTGACGGGGAAGCCTGTGGCGAAGGCCTGGATCTCCGGCGACTGGAGCTCTGGCGGCATCGGAGGATTTTACCTGGCGGTCGGCGGAGACAGGCTTCTGGTTAGCACGCGGCGTGGCGCGCGCAACGTCCCCGGCGCGGGCTCAAGGCGCGGTGTCGGGGGTGGCGGCGGGCGCGGCGACCGCCTGGCGGC
>NZ_JAUXZW010000303.1 GCF_030693805.1 Phenylobacterium sp. | reverse complement strand
TGGCGACGCGTGAGGGATTGAAGGCCGTGCAGATGTTCGACGCCATCGCGCGCGGCGACATCAAGGCGCTGTGGGTCGTCGGCACCAATCCGGCGGCCTCGCTTCCAAACGCCAATGCCGCGCGCGCTGCTCTCAGCAAGCTCGAACTCTTCATCGTCTCGGACAATGTGGCGTCGAACGACACGATCAATAGTGGCGCGCATTTGCTCCTGCCAGCGCAGGCGTGGGGCGAAAAGAGCGGCACAGTGACGAATTCCGAGCGCCGCATCTCGCGTCAGCGCGCTTTTCTACCGCCGCCGGGAGAGACTCGCGCCGACTGGGCGCTCTTCGCCGATGTCGCGCGACGCCTGGGTTTTGCAGGTTTCGACTACGGAGCGGTCGCGGACGTCTTTCGCGAACACGCCGCGCTTTCGGCGTTCGAGAATGACGCAACGCGCGCGTTCGACATTGGCGGTCTCGCGCGCTTAAGCGACGCCGAATATGACGCGCTCGCGCCGACGCAATGGCCGGTCCCTGATGACAAGGGCAAGGGCCGGGCGCGCCTCTTCGCCGACGGCGGCTTTTTCTGTCGAGGCGGACGAGGGAAATTCATCGCGTTGGCGACGCCGGCCTTGGCGACTGAATTGACGCGGGACTTTCCGCTTCGGCTCAACACCGGTCGCATCCGCGATCAGTGGCATACCATGACGCGCAGCGGCGCGAGCCCGCGCCTTGCGCGGCATCTTCCTGAACCCTTCGTCGAGATCCATCCGTCGGACGCGATGCGTCTTGGCGCGGAAGACGGCGGATTCGCCCGCGTCGCCACGCCTTACGGGAGTTGCGTCTTGCGCGCGGTGGCGACAGATCGTCAACCTGCGGGACATATCTTCGCGCCGATTCACTGGACCGACGAAACGGCCGCGGATGCGCGCATTGGAGCGCTTGTCGCGCCCTTCGTCGACCCTTTCTCGGGACAGCCGGAATCGAAGGCGACGCCCGCGATCGTCACGCCTCTGCGCTTCGCGCGGCAGGGCTTTCTCCTCTCCCGCTACTCGATATCCCTGCCCGAGGGCGTGTGGTGGGCGCGCGTCGCCGTCGCCAATGGCCACGGCTATCGCGTCGCCGCCGACCTTTCCGATGACGCCTGGACAGACGTCATCCGCACCGCTGCCGCGAGCGAAGACGTCATACAATTGATGGACGAAACCAAGAGCCTTCTCTCGGGGGCCGCCTTCGTCGGGGACCGCGCAACGCTCGTCTGGGCTTTGTCTCCCGTTGCGCCATCCTGGGACCTGGCGCTCGAACTCTTCGGGCGTGAACGCCTCGATCAGTCAGAGCGGCTGTCGCTATTGTCCGGTCGCTCGGGTCGACAACTGGCGGA
>NZ_JAUXZW010000295.1 GCF_030693805.1 Phenylobacterium sp. | reverse complement strand
GCGTCGGCCTCTGCGGCGGGGGCCGCCGGTGCGGGCGGGGCGCGGTTCTGCAGGAAGGCGGGCGCGTCGCTTTCGCCGCCATCAGCATCCCGCAGCACCGGCGAGGCGCGCTGTTCGCTGCTGGTCAGGGGCGCGGCCTGTTGAGGCTCGATCACCGCCAGCGGATCGCGGGCTTCGCCGCGTGGACGATCCTCACGCCAGCGATCGCGGCGGCCTTCCGCGCGCGGTCGCTCTTCACGCGGCTTGTCGTCGCGGGGGCGTTCTTCTCTGGGCCGCTCGTCCCTGGGCCGTTCATCACGGGGCCGGTCGTCGCGGGGCCGCTCATCTCTGGGACGCTCGTCCCTCGAACGATCGTCGCGTTGGCGGTCATCGCGCGGGCGGTCGTCACGGGCGCGGTCATCCCTGGGACGCTCGTCGCGCTGGCGATCATCTCTGGGCCGATCGTCGCGTTGCCGATCATCGCGCGCCCGGTCGTCACGAGGCCGATCGTCGCGGGCCCGGTCGTCACGTGCCCGGTCATCCCTGGGGCGCTCGTCACGCTGGCGATCATCGCGGCTCTGCCAGCCGTTGCGGTCGTCGCCGCCGTCGTTGTTGTTGTTGGCTTCCTGATCGCCGTTGTCGCCGTCGCCGCCGTTCTCGTCTTCGAAGTCGATGTCGAAGGCGCCTGAACCGAACTGGTCGCGGCCAAGGAACTCGCTGGCCGGACGTTGCGGGTGGATGGCGCGCAGCAGCCGGAAGTAATGCTCGGCGTGCTGCAGGTAGTTCTCGGCCAGCACGCGGTCGCCGGCCGAATGGGCGTCGCGCGCCAGTTGCTGGTACTTCTCGAAGACGTGCTGGGCGTTGCCGCGGACCTTCACGTTCTCGGGCCCGTTGGAGTCGAACGCGCGGTTGGCGTTCTGCTGCGGCTTGCCGCCACCACCGCCACCACCGCCGCCCCCGCCACCGCCGCGGTTACGCCCGCGCTGGCGCTTCATGCCCTTGAAATCTCTCATGCGATTTTGACCGTCCGGCCTCTTTCCCGGCCCGCCCGCTTGGGCGGCCTGTGCCTGATTTGACGTCTGCGTCGGGCCTGGCCCGGACTACGTATCGAAGGCGTTAAGTTTCCCCGTCGTCCGCCCGGAAACCTGTTGCGGCGCGCCGGCCAAGCTGGCGAGGCGCCGGCCGGAGCGGCTGTGCGTCGCGAGACGCCCGAACCTGATGCACCAGCGATTTGGGTGGAGACAGATTCCTGATGTAACGACTCAGTCGCGGCTTTCCAAGGGCTTTTTCGCGCCGGTCACCACTCGGTCGCGCAGCGCCAGGTCGGGCCGGGTGGCGACATCAGCCGCGCCGGCGGCGCGGAACAGCGCCTCCACCGCCACGCGCTGGTCGTACCCGATCTCCACGGCGAAACGGCCGCCAGGCTTCAGCACCCGCAGGATCTCCGGGGCCAGCAGGCGATAGGCGTTCAGGCCGTCGGGCCCGCCGTCGAGCGCCAGCCTCGGCTCGTATCGCTTCACCTCGGGCTCCAAGGTCTCGATCTCGGCGGTGGCGATATAGGGCGGGTTGCAGACCACCAGGTCGAACTCGTCGCTGGCCAACCCCTGTGTCCAATCGCCGCGCAGCAGCGCGCAGCGCGAGGCGAGGCCAAGGTGTGCGGCGTTCTCGCGGGCCACCGCCAGGGCCTCCTCGGACACATCGACGCCCAGGCCGCGGGCGGCGGGGCGTTCCGACAGCACCGCCAGCAGGATCGCGCCGGACCCTACGCCCAGGTCCAGCACGGAGATTCGCGCCGCCGCGTCGGGGAACGCCTCCATCACCGCGTCGACCACGCTCTCGGTGTCCGGGCGCGGGGTCAGGACCCGGTCGTTGACGTTGAGCATGATCTTCCAGAAGCCCTTGCGGCCGAGGATCTGGCTGACCGGCTCGCGATGCTCGCGGCGGGTCAGATAGTCCTCCAGCCGCACCTCCTGCTCGTTCGTCAGTTCGCGGTATGGGTCGGTGACGATGTCGGTGCGCGTGGCGTCAGCCGCCGCCTCCACCAGCAGCCGCGCATCGATGACCGGACCGGCGAGGCCGGCGGTCTCAAGGCGCTTCTTGGCGCCGCTCCAGGCCTGGATCAGGTTCATGCGGCGGCTTCCGGACAAGGCGGGTTGCGCGCGGCGCTTGGCCACGGCATGGCGCCGTGTAGCCCCAACCCGCGGGCCGCGACAAGCGGAACGGCATAGAGGATTGTGGGTTCAGGCCCCATGGTTCGCGGGCGCCGGCGCGCGAGGGGGATAGGTTGGCTGAATCGCCGAAGTCCGCACCGCAGGCCAGCCCCGGGCGACGCCTGGCGTCGCTGTTGATCGGCGCTGCGCCCTGGCTGCTGCTGGCGGCCGGCGCGGCATTCTGGCGGCGTACGCCCAAGCCGAAGCCGGGCCTCAGCACGCAGATCGAAGCGAAGATCCCCGAGACCTATGAGCGCCTGGAGCCGGGTCGCGGTCGCCTCGCTAACGCGCCGCACCGCATCCCGTTGCGCGGCTGGCGCGACGTCATGTGGCGCACCTACCGCGAGGTGTCGCAGGACCGGCTGACCGTGGTGGCCGGCAGCGTCACCTTCTACAGCCTGCTGGCGATCTTCCCGGCGGTCGGCGTGTTCGTCGCCCTCTACGGCCTGTTCGCGGACGTCAGCCAAGTGGAAAGCGAACTCACCCAGATCGGCCAGTTCGTGCCGACCGAGGCGCTGGCGATCCTCGGCGATCAGATGCGCCTGTTGGCGACACGCAAGCATACCGACCTCAGCGTCGCTTTCCTGATCAGCCTGCTGCTGTCGGTGTGGAGCGCCAACGCCGGGATGAAGGCGCTCTTCAACGGCCTGAACATCGCCTACGACGAGGAGGAGAAGCGCAATTACTTCAAGCTGAACGGGCTCACCTACGTGTTCACCTTGGGGGCGCTGGTGTTCGTGACCGTGGTGGTGTCGCTGCTGGTCGCGGCGCCGCTCTACATGCGGGCCTGGGGCTTCAGTCCGTTCGAAGTCCTGTGGGTGCCGTTGCGCTGGCTCGCGCTGCTGGTGTTCACCGCCGGGGCCTTCGCCTTCGTCTACCGCTTCGGGCCGTGTCGGGCGCACGCGCGCTGGCGCTGGGTCAGCGCCGGCGGGATGTTCGCGGCCCTTATGTGGCTGGGCGGATCGCTGGGCTTTTCCTGGTACGTCAATCACATAGCCCACTTCGACGTCACCTACGGCTCGCTGGGCGCGGTGATCGGCTTCATGATGTGGATCTGGTTCTCAGTGATGGTTGTGCTGATCGGCGCCGAGCTGAACGCCGAGATCGAGCACCAGACGGCGCTGGATTCCACCACCGGGCCGGCGCAGCCGATCGGCGCGCGTGGCGCCGCCATGGCCGACAGCGTCGGCCTGGCCTTCAAGCTGAACGTGAAACAGGACGCCACCCGCATCTGGGGCGACGTGCGCCGGGTGACCGGCAGAATCCGCGGCAAGCCCGCGAAGGCGCTCAGCGGGCCGCGGCCGAAGGGCTAGCCGAACTCGTCTTCCAGCGCCGCCAGCCGGGCCGCCTGGTCCTCGGCGATCAGCGGCTTGATCACGTCGTCCAGAGCTTCGCCTTCCAGCACCTTAGGCAGGTTGTAGACGGTCAGGTTGATGCGGTGGTCGGTCACCCGGCCCTGCGGGAAGTTGTAGGTGCGGATCCGCTCAGACCGGTCGCCCGACCCGACCTGGCTCTTGCGGCTCTCGGCCCGCTCGGTGTCGAGCGCGGTGCGCTTCTGATCGTACAGGCGCACCTTCAGCTCCTTCATCGCGCGCGCGCGGTTCTGGTGCTGCGACTTCTCCGAGGAGGTCACCACGATGCCAGACGGCAGGTGGGTGATGCGCACGGCGGAGTCGGTCTTGTTGACGTGCTGTCCGCCCGCGCCGGACGATCGGTAGGTGTCGATGCGCAGGTCGGAATCGTTGATCTCGATCTCCACGTCCTCGGGCTCCGGCAGGACGGCCACGGTCGCCGCCGAGGTGTGGATGCGTCCGCCGGCTTCGGTCTCTGGCACGCGCTGCACCCGGTGGACGCCGCTCTCGAATTTCAGACGGCCGAACACGCCGTCACCGGTGACCGAGGCGATGATCTCCTTGAAGCCGCCCATGTCGCCCTCGGACAGGCTGTCGACTTCCACGCGCCACCCCTGCAGCGACGCGTAGCGCTGGTACATTCGAAACAGGTCGCCGGCGAACAGCGCCGCCTCGTCACCGCCGGTGCCGGCCCGCACCTCCAGGATCGCCGAGGCGTTCTCGTCGCGGTCCTTGGGAGCCAGCAGCAGCGCCACCTGATGTTCGAGGTCCGGCAGTCGGGCGTTCAGGGCCTCCAACTCGTCGCGGGCGAGGCTCGCCATATCGGCGTCGCCGGCGCGGGCCATCTCCTCCAGTTCCGGCGCCTCGCCGCGGGCGCGGGCCAGCGCCTGGGCCGCCTCGGCCACTGGGCGCAGTTCCGCGTGCTCCTTGGACAGCCGCACGATCTCGGCGCCGTCGGAGGCGGCGGCCATCCGCGCCTCGATCTGCTGGTAGCGGTCGAGAACCTGTTCTAGGCGGGCCTGGGGCAGTCGCACGGCGTCACGTCGCAGTTGTCGGGGAGGCCTCCTCTAGCCCCTCGCAGGCCGCACGACAAACACCGGCCCGACGATCGACCGCCGATCAGGCGCGCACGCCGCTCAGGTCGGCGGAGCCGAAGGCGCCCAGCTGCACCTTGCCGGTCATCGCATCGCCCGTGACGGTCGCCGCGAATTGCAGCTCCATCGGCATCGGCTGGGTGATCTTGGCGTTCCAGGTCAGGTTGTCGCCGTCGATCTTGCCGGCGATGTCCTGCTTGCCCATCGGGCCGTCGACGACGCCGGTGAAGCTGTCGCCCGCAGTCGTGATGGTCGCGTCGAGCTGCTGGGCGCCCATGGGCGTGTTGATGGTGATCTTCCAGGCGCCATCTGCCGACATTGCATATTCTCCGCTAGGGTGCCGGACACCTAATCCTGGCCGTCCGGCAGGTGCAAGCGACGCCTATTCGGCCGCTTGTAAGGCCGCGGCGCTTTCTGCATCGATCTGTGCGGCGCGCGCCTCGACGAGCTGGACGATGTGGTCGACCATCGCGGTGTTGTCCAACTTGTGATCGGCTTTGCCGGCCAGATAGACCATGCCCGCGCCCTTGCCGCCGCCGGTGAAGCCCACGTCGGTCAGCAGAGCCTCGCCCGGGCCATTCACCACGCAGCCCATGATCGACAGGCTCATCGGCGTCGAGACGTGCGCCAGGCGTTCCTCGAGCGCGGTCACCGTGGCGATCACGTCGAAGCCCTGCCGGGCGCAGGACGGGCAGGCGATGATGTTCACGCCTCGGTGGCGCAGGCCCAGCGACTTCAGAATGTCGAAGCCGACCTTGACCTCTTCCACCGGATCGGCGGCCAGCGACACGCGGATGGTGTCGCCGATGCCGGCCCACAGCAGCGAGCCCAGGCCGATCGAGGACTTCACCGTGCCGGAGCGCGCGGCGCCCGCCTCGGTGACGCCCAGGTGCAGCGGGCAGTCGAGCTGTTCGGACAGCATCTGGTAGGCGGCGACCATCATGAAGGCGTCCGACGCCTTCACGCTGATCTTGTACTCGTGGAAGTCGTGGTCCTGCAGGATCCGCGCGTGGCTCATGGCGCTGTCGACCATCGCCTGCGGGCAGGGTTCGCCGTAGCGCTCCAGCAGCTCACGCTCCAGCGAGCCGGCGTTGACCCCGATGCGGATCGAGCAGCCGTGGTCGCGGGCCGCCTGGATCACTTCGCGCACCCGGTCCGCCGAGCCGATGTTGCCGGGGTTGATCCGCAGGCAGGCCGCGCCCGCCTGAGCCGCCTCGATGGCGCGGCGATAGTGGAAATGGATGTCGGCGACGATCGGGACCTTGGCCGCCTTGACGATCGTCGAAAGCGCCGCGGTCGAGGTTTCGTCCGGGCAGGACACCCGCACGATGTCGCAGCCGGCCTCCTCGAGTTGGCGCACCTGATCGATGGTCGCCGCAGCGTCCGCGGTCAGGGTGTTGGTCATCGACTGGACGGTGATCGGCGCGTCGCCGCCGACCTCGACCGAGCCGACGCGGATCTTGCGCGTGGGCCGGCGCTGGATCGCCCGCCACGGGCGAAGATGGGTGGCGTCCTTGAGGGTCATGTGCGCCGCAACTTAAGCCGTCAGGGGTCGAAAGCCAATATCAGCGGCCGGCGACGAACCCGTGACGGCCTACGTCAGGACCTATTGGGCGAACTTGCCGATCGGAGTCTGGGCGGCCGGCAGCAGGCCCTTGGTCTGGCCGCCGACGAACACCTGGAAGGCTTCCGGCTCGGAGACGTCGACCGTCAGGCCGGCCAGCGCCGGAGCCCGATAGGACTCGCCTGCCGCGAGCTGGCGGGCGAAGTACACGGTGCCGTCGGCGCCGCGCACGATGATCGAGGCTGGCTTGCGGGCCTGCAGCACCACGGGCGAGGTCTCGGCCGGGCCGCCGTAGACGGCGCCCTGGGCGGTGAACGTGGCGGGGAGGGGCTCCGCCGGGACCGCTTCGACCTTGGGAGCGGCGGCCGCGGCGGCCTTCTTGGCTTTCAGCGCCGCCTCGGCGGAATCGGCCGAGCCGTCGCCGGCGGCTGTGGCGGCTTCCAGGCCGGGGGTCTCGTAGAGCGGCGGCGTTGTGGATTCGATCGGCGGCGGCAGGGGCGCGCCCAGCGCCACGGCCGCGCTCTGCGGCGTGCTGGGCGCGGTCTTGGCCTGCGCCGTCGCCGCCACAGTGACGGCAGCCGGCGCGGTCGGTTCGATCATCAACCGCTGCACGACATTCCACAGCACGATCGCCGCGACGATCAGCGCGAGGGCCACCGCGCCCAGCATCAGGCGCGGGTCGCGGCCCTCCTGCACGCCCAGCGGCTCGCGCAGCGCCTGGTCGGGCGCGGGCTCTTCGGTGCGGAAGCGTTCCACCGCCGCCTCGCCGTCCAGCCCGAGCGCCCGGGCGTAGGCGCGGATGTAGCCGATGGTGAACGGCCGCGAGGGCAGGGCCTCGAGCCGGCCCTCCTCGATCGCGGCCAGATAGGCGCGCCGGATGCGGGTGTCCTCGGCCACGGATTCCAAGGACAGATGTTGGTGTTCGCGCACAGCCTTCAGCGCACTGCCGATGTTCGGGCCGTCGCTGAGAGTCGGTGTCAAGGTTGCACCAGAACTCGCCGAGCGGTCTCCGTCATGGACATAGTCAAATTCTGCGACATGACCGGTATCGAGCGGCATGGTTACTCACCGTCTTCGTTGACGCGCAAGGGTGGTTGCACGAGACGACGCCCCGACTCGTCGACGACGAGCCCACCAATACTGTATTGTGGATAACACTCTAGCATGCGGATTTCAATGCGCTATTCGGTCACGGGCGATCCGCGGGGCGCTAGATCGCCAAGTACAGTTTGCGCGCTAAGGTTTCGATTTCGTTTCTAACTGAGCCTGCCGATGTTTTCAGCAGACTTGATACTCCGCGCCGGGCAGCTTCGCGGTCGCAGGACAGCACCATTTGCTTCACCGGACCGACGCCCGCAGGCGGCATCGACAGTCGTTCGAAGCCCAGCGCTACAAGGGCGAAAGCCTCCAGGGGCCGGCCCGCCATCTCCCCGCAGACCGACACCGGCGTACCGGTTTCGGCGCACGCCACCTGGATCGCCTCCAGCGCCCGCAGCGCCGGCGGCGACAACGGATCGTAGCGGTCGGCCACCCGCGGATTACCGCGGTCGGCGGCGAATATGTACTGCATCAGGTCGTTGGTCCCGACCGACACGAAGTCGGTCATCGGCAGCAGGGCGTCGAGGTGCCACACCAGCGACGGCGCCTCGATCATCGCGCCCACGTCCAGGCGTTCCGGCGCGGAGCGGCCGCGACGCTCGGCCCAAGCCACCTCGGTCTCGACCAGCGCGCGCGCCGCGCGGAACTCGTCGACGCTGGTGACCAGCGGGAACATGATGCGCAGCGGCCGGCCCTTGGCGGCGGCGATCAGCGCCCGAAGCTGCAGGCGCAGCAGGGCGGGGCGGTCCAGCCCCATGCGGATCGCCCGCCAGCCCAGCGCCGGGTTGTCCTCGCGCTCGGCTTCCAGGTAGGGCAGCACCTTGTCGCCGCCCAGGTCCAGGGTGCGGAAGGTCACCGGCATGCCGTCGGCGGCGTCGAGCACGCGACTGTACAAGGCGGTCTGGGCGTCCAGCCGGGGCAACTCCTCGGCGACCATGAACTGGAACTCGGTGCGGAACAGGCCGATGCCCTCGGCGCCGGTCTCGCGCAGGATGTCCAGGTCGACGTCCAGACCCGCGTTCATCAGAAGGGTGATCTTCGCCCCGTCGCGGGTGAAGGCCGGGGTGTCGCGCAGGCGGGCGAACGCCGCCTGCCGCTGGGCGCGGACTTCGATGCGGGTGCGGATCGCGGCGACGACGTCGGGGCGCGGGCGCAGATAGGCCTCGCCGGATTCCGCGTCGACGATCACCGGATCGCCCTCGCTCACCCGGTCGCGCAGGCCGGGCAGGCGGCCCACGGAGGGAATGTCCAGGGCGCGCGCGACGATCGCGGCGTGGCTGGCGGCCGAGCCTTCCTCAAGCAGCAGCCCGCGCAGCTTGGTGCGGTCGTATTCCAGCAGGTCGGCGGGGCCCAGGTTCCGGGCGATCAGGATGGCGTTTTCGGGCAGGTCGCGGGCTACGTGCCCGGCGCCCGAAAGGTGGCGAAGCAACCGATCGTTGAGGTCTTCGAGGTCGTGCAACCGTTCGCGCAGATAGGGATCGCGCGCCTGGCCCAGCCGCGCGCGGTGTTCGGAGCGCACCCGCTCGACAGCGGCCTCGGCGGTCAGGCCGTTGCGCACGGCGTCCAGCAGGCTGCGGTTCCAGCCACGGTCGTGGGCGAACATCCGGTAGGTGTCGAGCACCTCATACGAGGCTTCCACCAACCCGTGCTGGCCCTCGATCATCACGTCGACCTGGGCCTGCAGCCCGGCGATCGCCTTGGTCAGGCGCTCTTCCTCGGCGACCACGTCGTCGGCCAGCAGTTGCGACGGCGTCACCGGCTGTTCGTGCAGGACGGCCACGCCGTAGGCGACGCCGTCGGAGAACTTGGCGCCCTTCAGCCGTTCGGGCCGGTGCGGAGCGAGTTCGACGCCCTTCAGCGCCTCTTCGGCGACCAGCTCACCGCCAGCGACCATCTCGGCCAGCACCATGGCGATGATCTGCAGGTCCTCGACCTCGTCGTCGGTGTAGATCCGCTCGGTGCGGTTCTGGACGACCAGCACGCCGATCGCGCGCCCGCCGCGCAGCAGCGGCACGCCGAGGAACGCATGGTAGGGGTCTTCGCCGGTTTCCGGTCGGTACGAGAAGGCCGGATGGTTCGGCGCGTCGGCCAGGTTCAGCGGCCGGCCCTGACGCATGATCTCGCCGACCAGGCCTTCGCCGAGCTTAAGCCGGGTGACGTGAACGGCGTTGACGTCGAGGCCCTCGGTGGCGAACAGCTCCAGCTCGCCGGACGCGCGACGCATGTACAGCGAACAGACCTCGGCGACCATCGAGCCGGCGATGACCCGCACCACCATGTCGAGGCGCGTCTGCGCCGGACCGCCGCCGGCCAGGGCCTCGCGGATCTGGCGCAACAGGCTTCGCTGGCCGCGAACGGCGATGCTTGGAATTGCCATGACCGCCCTCCCTGTTCTCCTTCTAAGCCCTAGCAGCTTAAAGGATTCCCGCAGACCCAATATGACCACCAACGGGCTGGTTCGTCAGCTTCGCGCCCGTTGTTTCGTCCGCCCGCCCGAACATCGGCGCATCAATGCGCTGCGCCGGGCGGAAGTGAGGCGCGTAAAGGCGAAATCTGGGGATGCGCTTCGAAGTTCCCGCCGCTCAGGCCCGCGCCATGGCCGCCGCCAGCGCCGGGATCGTCGTGAACACCGCGAGCTGCACCGTCACCAGCCGGCGCACGCGGGCGATCTCGGCGGGCGCCGGCAAATAAGCCTCGTCGCGCTTCAGACGCCCACGCCAGCGGATGAATGTCACGGTTGGCGCAATCGACAGCAGGCCGACGACCACGAAAGCCGCCATCTTCGCCCAGAACCAGTGATTGTGCGTGTAGTACTCAGCGCCCTTGATCCCGAAGAACACCCGCGCGACGCCGACCGCGATCACCAGCCCCGCCAGCGCGCCATAGTGGGCGTCGATCCTCGCCAGGCGTCGCACTTCGCCACCGTTCAGCACAGGGCGCAGCATCACCAGTTCGGCGACGAGGACGCCCAGCAGGCTGAACACCAGCAGGTGGTGGCCGATGGCGAGCAGGAGGTCGTCATGACGCCGCTTTCCGTCCAGGAGCACCAAGCCTAAGAGCGCCGCGCGGCCGTGGTCAACGCGCGGGCGTCAGCGGCGGATCGAAACGCCCGCCTCGGTGTTTTCCGTCCCTGAAACGCCATTGAGGGACCACCGATGCCCCAACTCAGCCTGCCTGACATCTCCAAGAAGATGAAGGACATCGACTTCGTGATGTTCACCACCCGCACCCAGGGCGGCGAGCTCGCGGCCCGCCCGATGAGTAACAATGGCGACGTCGAATATGACGGCGATTCCTGGTTCTTCGCCCTGGACGACGCCCGCGTCGTCTCCGACATCCGCCAGGACGCCAAGGTCGGGCTGTCGATGCAGGGGAACAAGGGCCTGCTCGGCAAGCCGCCGCTGTTCCTGTCCATCGAAGGCCAGGCCGAACTGATCCGCGAGAAGGCCGCGTTTGAAGAGCATTGGACGCACGACATGGACCGCTGGGCCAAGCAAGGCGCCGACACCCCCGGTCTGGTGTTGATCAAGGTGCACGCCACCCGCGTCCACTACTGGGACGGCGAGGACGAGGGCGAGATCGTCGTCTGAACGCATCGATTGACGACCGGCGGGGGGCGCGCGAGCGTCGCCGCCATGCCGCCGGCTTTCCACCCTTTCATAACGCGCGCATCTCTCGCCGCCGACCTCGGGCGGCTGGGCGTGTGCGCCGGCGACGCGGTGATGGTCCACGCCGCCATGCGACGCGTCGGACGACTGTTGAATGGGCCCGACGCCCTGCTTGGCGCGCTCCTCGACAGTATGGGGCCGGCCGGGACGATCCTCGCCTACGCTGACTGGGACGCGCTCTACGACGAACTTCTGGACGCTGACGGCCGCGTTCCGCCTGAATGGCGCGATCAGGTCCCGCCCTACGATCCCGCCGCCTCGCGCGCCGCCCGCGACAATGGCGTGCTCGCCGAATTCGTCCGCACGACGCCCGGCGCCTTGCGCAGCGCCAATCCCGGAGCCTCGATGGTGGCGCTGGGTGCGCGTGCGGAGTGGTTCACCGCTGATCACCCGCTCGACTACGGCTACGGCGAGGGCTCGCCGCTGGCCAAGCTCGTCGAGGCGAATGGCAAGGTCCTGATGGTCGGCGCGCCGTTCGACACCCTGACCCTGCTGCACCACGCCGAGCACCTGGCGCAGATCCCGAACAAGCGCGTCCGTCGCTACGAGGTCCCGTTCGCTGCGCCGCACGGCGTCGAATGGCGGATGGTGGAGGAGTTCGACACCTCCGACCCTGTCGTCGGCGGCCTCGCCGACGACTATTTCGCGGACCTGGTGCGCGGCTTCCTGGCCAGCGGCCAGGGCGTGCAGGGGCTGGTCGGCGAAGCGCCGTCGCTGCTGGTCGACGCCGCCGCCATCTGCGCCTTCGCCGTGGACTGGCTGGAGCGCGAGGGCCGGCGGGTGAGCGGCCTCTAAAGCTGTTCCAGCTCGTACGCCGCGTGCAGGGCGCGTACGGCGAGTTCGGTGTAGGCGGCGTCGATCAGCACGCTGATCTTGATCTCGCTGGTCGAGATCACCTGGATGTTGACGCCCTTTTCGGCCAGCGCGCCGAACATGGTCTTGGCGACGCCGGTGTGACTGCGCATGCCGACGCCGATCACCGAGACCTTGGCGACGTCCTCGTTGACCTGCACCTCCTCAAAGCCGATCTGGGCCTGGGCGGCGCGCACGATCTCCACCGCACGCTGGGCGTCGCGCTTGCCGACCGTGAACTCCATGTTGGCCGTGTCCCGAGTGCGGGCATGGCTCTGGACGATCATGTCGACATTGACGTTGGCGTCCGCCAGCCGGCCGAAGATCTCCGAGGAGACGCCGGGATGGTCGGGCAGCCCGAACAGGCTGATCTTGGCTTCGTCGCGGCTGTAGGCCACGCCGCTCACGATGCGCTTTTCCATGATCTCTTCCTCGTCGCAGACGATGGTGCCTTGGCCGGGCGCTTCCCCCGGCTCCACGAAGCTCGACAGCACGCGCACCGGCACGCCCTGGGCCATGGCCAGTTCGACCGAGCGGGTCTGCAGCACCTTGGCCCCCAGCGAGGCCATCTCCAGCATCTCCTCGTAGGAGATCTTGTTCAGCTTACGGGCCTTGGCCTCGATGCGCGGGTCGGTGGTGTAGACCCCGTCCACATCGGTGTAGATGTCGCAGCGCACGGCCTTCAGCGCGGCTGCGATCGCCACGGCGCTGGTGTCCGATCCGCCGCGCCCGAGCGTGGCGACGCGGCCCGCGCGGGTGACGCCCTGGAAGCCCGCGATCA
>NZ_JAUXZW010000270.1 GCF_030693805.1 Phenylobacterium sp. | reverse complement strand
TGGCCAGCGGCCTGGTGCCGATCGTGGTCAGCGCGCACGCCCCCGCACCGGCCGAGGACAAGCGCCTGCCGTATGACGAGGCCGCGCCCGGCGCGGTTGGCCTGCAGACACTGTTGCCGGCGCTGCTGGCCTTCCACCATGACCGCCGCATCCCACTGATCGACCTGATCCGTACGGTGACCCAGGCGCCGGCCGACTTGATCGGACTATCCGCTGGTCGGCTGGCGAAGGGCGCTCCCGCCGACCTGGTGCTGTGCGATCTGAACGCGCCGGTGCTGATCGACGCCGACAAGCTGCTGTCAAAATCCAAGAACTCGCCATTCGACGGGCGCAGGCTTCAGGGCGCGGTGCGCATGACCCTGGTGGACGGCCGGGTGGTCTACACGGCGGACTAGCGCCTCCTCCGACTGCGTCATGGAGGAGTAGGCGCTTAGAGCAAGTTCAACAGGTCGTCGTAGATCGCGCCAAGTTGGGTTGGCGTCTTCAATCAACAGCAACTTCCAAGACCGGCGCCATTCCTTGATGCGGCGCTCACGCCGGAACGCGGCTTCGCGGCTTTCGTGCGCTTCGAACCAGACCAGGACATTGACGCCGTATCGAGCCGTGAAGCCGGCCCTTGCTTTCTCTCGGTGCTCGCAGATTCGATGCGCCAAATCGTCGGTGGAACCGGCGTAGAGCGTGCCGTTCCGTTTGCTCGCGAGCAGGTAGGTGTAGAACAATCGCGCCTGGGTAAGGCGCAGCTTGCCCTTGATGCGAAGACCTCGCAACCAGCTTCGCTCGCCCCGGCGAATGCCGGGGTCCAGGTCGAGAAACGCAGATCACCGATTAGGCCAACCACGCCTGTGAACCCACTTCAGAGCCGTTTGATCTGGGCCCCGGCATTCGCCGGGGTGAGCGGAGAATGGAGCCCGTTCGTCCGGGACCGCTTCTCGAGCTACAGCCGTTCGTCCAGCAAGGTCTGGACGAAGGTCTTCAGCCACGGGTTGCGGGCCCGGCGCAGCCGCTCCGCATGGTAGATGTGCGCCAGTTCTGCGTAGGCGCGGTCGAAGTCCTCGTTGATGATCACGTAGTCGTAGACGCCCCACTGGGCGATCTCGTCATAGGCGCGGCCCAGCCGGCGCTGGATGACGTCTTCATGGTCCTGGGCGCGCGCGTGCAGCCGCCGCGACAGGTCGGCCATCGACGGCGGCAGGATGAACACCCGCACGCAGTCGTCCGGCGCATGCTCGTTGATCTGGGCCGCACCCTGCCAGTCGATGTCGAACAGCACGTCCCGACCATTATCGAGGGCGGCCATGATCGGGGTGCGCGGGCTGCCGTAGCGATGCTCGTGGACGTTGGCCCACTCCAGGAACTCACCGGCCTCGACCATGGCGTCGAAGCCGGCGCGGTCGACGAAAAGGTACTCGCGGCCGTTTTCTTCGCCGGGCCGGGGCTGGCGGGTGGTCGCCGAGATCGACAGCGCCAGTTCTGCATGGTCGGCCACCAGTCGGCGCGAGAGCGAGGTCTTGCCGGCTCCCGACGGGCTGGAAATCAGCAGCATCAGGCCGCGCCGGCGATGGGCCTCATTCGACATTCTGCACCTGCTCTCGGAACTGCTCGATCACCGCCTTCAGGTCGAGGCCGATCACGGTGAGCGCGCTCATCGCCGATTTCGAGCACAGGGTATTGGCCTCACGCATGAACTCCTGCGTCAGGAAATCCAGCCTGCGACCCGCCGCGCCATCGCTGGCGATCAGCGTGCGCGCAGCCGCCACGTGCCCGATCAGTCGGTCCAGTTCCTCGCGCACGTCCGCTTTCACCGCCAGCGCTGCGGCTTCCTGGGCGATGCGATCCTCCAGGCCGGCCGGATCGCCGACCAGCTCGGCCATGCGCCGCACGAACCGCTCTTTCAGCACCAGGGGCTGCTCGCCAGCCTGGGCTGTCGCCGCCTCGACCAACGCCTCGATCCGGTCGACCAGCCCCGTGAGCACGCCCGTGAGGGCCGCGCCCTCCTCGCCCCGCGCTATGGCGAGCGCGTCCAGGGCGCCGCCCAGCGAGATTGCGATAGCCGCCTCAAGCGCGGCCTGCGCCTCAGGCGTATCCACGGCGTCGGCGGCCTCGATCACGCCCCGCAGGGCCAGCAGGCCGTCCAGGCGCGGCTTCTCCGCGCGCCCGGCTGCGACCAGGTCGGCGCCCGCCGCTGCATAGAGCGCCAGCAAGCTGGTGTTGATCTGCACCTGTGCGCCGCTGTCGGCCCGTTTGGCCTGAACGTTGAGCGTGAGCTGGCCGCGCTGGAAGCGGCTCTGGGCGCCCTCGCGTGCGGCCCGTTCGAGGCTTTCGAAGCCGGATGGACCCCGAAAACGCACGTCGAGATTGCGGCCATTGACCGAGCGCGCCTCCACAGCCCAGCTCCAGTCGCCCGCGGCGCCCTCGGTGCGGCCAAAGCCGGTCATCCCCGACAAGGCCATCAGGGCTTGGCCTTGGCGACGGGCGCAGGCTGCGCCTTCTCCAGTGCGCGCCAGCGCTCGACGTTGCGGCGGTGTTCCTCGTATGTCGAGGCGAAGACGTGGCCACCCGAGCCGTCGGCCACGAAGAACAGCTCGCTGGTCTGCGGCGGGTCCAGCACCGCGGCGATGGCCGCGCGTCCGGGATTGGCGATCGCCGTCGGCGGCAGGCCGTCGATCATGTAGGTGTTGTACGGCGACGGCGAGGTCAGCTCAGACAGCCGGATCCCGCGGCCCAGCGGCTTGCCGCGAGAGATGCCGTAGATGATCGTCGGATCACTCTCGAGCCGCATGCCGGACTTCAGCCGGTTGACGAACACCGCGGCGACGCGGGGCCGCTCGCTGGCGACGCCGGTTTCCTTCTCGACGACCGAGGCCAGGATGATCGCCTGTTCGGGAGTCGAGAACGGCAGGTCGGGCCGACGCTTGGCCCACAGCATAGCCAGCACCTGGTCACGCGCGTCCATCATCCGCTTGAGCACGGCGGCGCGGTCGTCGCCCCGTTCGAACTGGTAGGTGTCCGGCAGCACCGCACCCTCCGGCGGCGTTGCTGCGTCGCCGGTCAGCGAGGCCTCGCTTGAGAGGGCCTCGGCCACCATCTCGGCGGTGAAGCCCTCAGGGATGGTGATGAAGTGGCGCACCACGCGGCCGTTGCGGATGTCGTCCAGCACCGTCGCCATCGAAGCCTTGGAGGGGAAATTGTATTCGCCGGCCTTCAGCTCGCGCGCCGCGCCGGTCTACTGCGCGGACGCCAGGAAGATGGCGCTGGCGCGCACCACGCCGGCGCGCTCCAGCGCCGCCCCGATCTCCGACAGGCCTGCGCCGCGGCGCAGGATGACGGTCGTCTCGTCCCCGGCCTTCGCCTTGGGGCCCGGGCCGTTGTACGACCAGGCCGCCCATCCCAGCAGCAGCAGCGCCAGAACCGCCAGGGTGGCGCCGGCCGCACCCGCCGTGATGACCAGCCGGCGCATCGGCGAGAGGCCGCCAGAGGATCGGGAACGGGCCGGGCCGCGGCTCACGAGAACTTCTTGAAGACCACGGAGGCGTTGGTGCCGCCGAACCCGAACGAGTTCGACATGGCGATCTCGATCGACATCGGCTTGGCCTTGTTGGCCGCCAGGTCGATCGGAGTCTCCACCGACGGGTTCTCGAGGTTGATCGTCGGCGGCGCGATCTGATCGCGGATCGCCAGGCAGACGAAGGCCGCTTCGATGGCGCCGGCCGCGCCCAGCAGGTGCCCGGTCGCCGATTTGGTGGATGACATGGTGACCTTGCCGGCCGCCTGGCCCAACAGCCGCGTCACCGCGCCCAACTCGATCTCGTCGCCCAGCGGCGTCGAGGTGCCGTGGGCGTTGATGTAGTCGATGTCCGAAGGGTCGATGCGGGCGTCCTTGATCGCCGCCTGCATGGCGCGGAAGCCGCCGTCGCCGTCATCGGCCGGGGCGGTGATGTGGTAGGCGTCGCCGGCCAGTCCATAGCCCAGCACTTCGGCGTAGATCTTAGCGCCGCGCGCCTTGGCGTGCTCAAGCTCCTCAAGCACCAGGACGCCTGCGCCCTCGCCCATGACGAAGCCGTCGCGGTCCTTGTCGTATGGCCGCGAGGCGCGCTGGGGTTCGTCGTTGAAGTTGGTCGACATCGCCCGGCAGGCGATGAAGCCGGCCATGCCGACCGGGCAGATGGCGGCTTCGGCACCGCCGGCGACCATCACCTCGGCGTCGCCGTACTTTATCAGCCGCGCCGCGTCGCCGACCGCGTGCGCCCCGGTGGCGCAGGCGGTGACCACCGAGTGGTTCGGTCCCTTGAATCCGTGACGGATCGACACCTGGCCGGAGGCCAGGTTGATCAGCGCCGACGGGATGAAGAACGGGCTGACCCGGCGCGGGCCCTTCTCGTGCAGCTCGATGGAGGTGCGCTCGATGGTCGCCAGGCCGCCGATGCCGGAGCCGATGATGACGCCGGTGCGTTCGCGGTCGGCGTCCTCGGTCGGTTGCCAGCCGGAATCCCTCACCGCCTCGTCGGCGGCGGCGATAGCGTAGAGGATGAAATCGTCGACGCGGCGCTGGTCCTTGGGCGACAGCGTCGCATCGGGGTCGAAGCTGCCCGGTACATCGGGTCCGCCGCCGCCGCGCCCGTCAACGCGAGGCACCTCGCAGGCGACCTGACACGCGTAGTCCGTGGGATCGAAGGTGGTGACCCGCCCGGCGCCGGACTTGCCGGCCAGGATCGCCTGCCAAGACAGTTCGGTCCCCTGTCCCAACGGGGTGAGCAGGCCGATCCCGGTGACAACGACTCGACGCATGGAATCTCCCAGCTCTTGATCGGCCCATACGAAGACCGCCGCGGCTTTCCGGCGCAAGGGCCTTTAAGCGACGCGGCGGTCGGAAGCTCGAAGCGGTCGAAAGCGTCAGGCGCCCAGGCGTTCCTGGATGAACTTCACGGCGTCGCCGACAGTCTGGATATGCTCGGCGGCGTCGTCCGGAATCTCAATATCGAACTCTTCCTCGAAGGCCATTACCAGCTCGACGTTGTCGAGGCTGTCGGCGCCCAGGTCATCGATGAAGCTGGCCTTTTCGGTGACCTTTTCGGGATCGGCGTCGAGGTGCTCGATCACGATCTTGCGCACGCGCTCTAGGACGTCGGACATCAGGTTTAGTCCCTCGTTATTCGCTAAATCCATCCGATGCGGCTGACGGGTTGTCAACCGCGTGGGATCGTTGGTTAAAGACTTGTCGCTACACAGGTTCGAAAGCCGCGTAGCATGTTCCTTTATACGATGCCAGCCGATGGCGGGCCGCCTTAAATCATCGCCATTCCGCCGTTCACGTGCAGGGTCTGGCCGGTCATGTAGGCCGCTTCGTCACTGGCGAGATAGACGCAAGCTGCGGCGATTTCGCGGCCCTCGCCGAGCCGCGCCGCTGGGATGGTCGTCAGGATCTGCGCACGCTGCTGTTCGTTCAGCGCCTGGGTCATCGGACTCTCGATGAAGCCGGGCGCAACGCAGTTCACGGTGATGCCGCGCGTCGCGACTTCCTGCGCCAAGGCCTTGGAAAAGCCGATCATTCCGGCTTTCGACGCCGCATAGTTGGCCTGGCCCGGATTGCCGGTGACGCCCACGATCGAGGTGATGCCGATGATCCGGCCGGAGCGCCGCTTCATCATCCCGCGCAACGCCGCGCGCGACAGCCGGAAATAGCTCTCCAGGTTGACCTTGAGTACGGTCTCCCAGTCGGCGTCCTTCATGCGCAACAGCAAGCCGTCGCGGGTGATTCCGGCGTTCGCCACGAGGATGTCGATGGGCGCGCCGGCGGCCGCCTCGGCGGCCTCCAGCAGTCCGTCGACCGCGGCCGAATCCGAAAGGTCCGCGGCCGCGACGCTGGCGCGTTCGCCGAGTTCGGCGGCCAGCGCCTGAAGCACCGGCTCACGGGTGCCCGACAGCACCACCGACGCCCCTTGGGCATGCAGGGCGCGGGCGATTTCGGCCCCGATGCCGCCGGTCGCGCCGGTGACCAGCGCGGTCTTTCCAGTCAGGTCGAACATGTCAGAGGCTCTTGGCGAAGGCGTCTAGGTCGGCGGGCGTGTTCAGGGGAGTGGCCTCGGCGTCGGGCGCGATGCGCTTGGCCATGCCAGACAGCACCTTGCCGGCGCCGGCTTCGGCGAAACGGGTGACGCCGCCCTGCGACGTCAGCCACAACATGCTCTCGCGCCAGCGCACGCGCCCCGTCACCTGCTCCACCAGCAGGCGGCGGATCTCGTCGGCGTCGTGGGTCGGACGCGCGGTGATGTTGGCGACGAGAGGCGCTCGCGGGGCGATGATGGTCGCGCGCCCCAGCGCTTCCGCCATCTCGTCGGCCGCCGGCTGCATCAAAGGGCAGTGGAAAGGGGCCGAGACGTTCAGCGGGATCGCGCGTGCGCCCAGCGTCTTGGCCTTCTCGATCGCCACATCGACCGCGACCTTGTCGCCGGAGATCACCACATTGCCCTGGTTATTGTCGTTGGCGACCACACAGACGCCGACCGCGGCGCCGGCGGCCGCAGCCTCCTCGGCCAAGGCGACGTCGGTCTTGGGGCCGATCAGCGAGGCCATCGCGCCCGCGCCCACCGGCACGGCCCGCTGCATCGCCTGCCCCCGCAGCTTCAGCAGCCGGGCGGTGTCGGCCAGGCTGATGGCGCCGGCCGCGGCGAGCGCGGAGTATTCGCCCAGGCTATGGCCGGCGACAAACGCCGCCCGCTCGATGGCGACGCCGAACTCGCGCTCAAGCGTGCGAGTCACAGCCAGGCTCACGGCCATCAGGGCGGGCTGGGCGTTCTCGGTCAGGGTCAACTCGTCTTCGGGGCCTTCGCGCATGAGCTTCGACAGCTTCTGGCCCAGTGCGTCGTCAACCTCCTGGAAGACCTCGCGAGCGGCGGCGAACGCTTCGGCCAGGTCCGCGCCCATGCCGATGCTCTGACTGCCCTGTCCGGGGAACAGGAATGCGAGGCTCATGGGCGGCTCCCTTCGAATCCGCGGCGAGGGTTAGGGGATATGGCCGGCGCGGGCAAGACGGCGGACATGCGCTGCGCGCTGGCGTCCACCAGGACGGCGGGCGCATACTGGACGAAAGCCTTCCGGGAGAAGTCCATGAAACGCCTCGCCGCCGCCGCAGTCCTGGCCACCCTCGCCGTCTCGCCCGCCTTCGCGGCGCTCAAGGCCGGCGCAAAGGCCCCCGATTTCAGCGCGCCCGCCTACCTGGCTGGGGAGCCGTTCACCTACAAACTCTCCGACGCCCTGAAGAAGGGTCCGGTGGTGCTGTATTTCTTCCCGGCCGCACACACCAAGGGCTGCAACCTCGAGGCGCATCTGTTCTCGGAAGCCGCCGGTGAATTCAAGGCGCAAGGCGCCTCCATCGTCGGCGTCACCGCCGGCAAGGTCGACGAACTGGCGGACTTCTCGAAGGAGACGGAGCACTGCGGCGGCAAGTTCCCGGTCGCCGCCGACGTGGGCCTGAAAGTGGCCAACAGCTACGACGCCGTGCTCGGACCGATGGCGCCGATCTCCAGCCGCACGTCCTACGTGATCGCGCCCAACGGCACGGTGCTGCACGCCTATTCGGCGATGTCCCCCGACAAGCACGTCGAAGAAACCCTCGCCGCCGTCAAGGAATGGCGCGCGAAGAAGAAATAGGCGAGCGCCCTCTTCCCGATCACCCTCGCGAAAGCCGGGGCCCATGCTGATTTACGATTTGCATGCGGATCGTCCGCTTGGGTCCCGACTTTCGTCGGGATGAGCGGCGATGGCTGACGCCGACCCTAAGAATCGCCGGCGGAGGCGGTCTTCGGGGCGCAGGTGAGGCGCGCGCAAAGGCGCGTCTCCATGTCCGCCTTCATGGTCGGCATCAGTTCCTTCATCGCCGGCGCCATCTTGGCCGAAAAGGTCGGAGACTTGGCGACCAGGGCCTGGCCAGTCGGGCTTTCGTAGAAGGCGACCAGATCTTCCAGCTCCTTTTCGGTGAAGGTGGTGGCGAAGATCGGCGTCAGCCTGTCCATCATCCGCGCGACCATCGCCTGGCTGGATTCACCGGCCACGTCGACGATCGCCTGGCGCTGGGCCGGCGTCATGGCGGGGTTTGCCTTGGCCATCCGCTCGACCACCACCGGGGCCATGGCGCGGATCGTCGCGTGCATGGTGCGATCCATGTGCATGGCCAGGAAGTAGCGCCGGGTGAGGTCCAAAGAACGTGCGCTGGGCTGAGCCTGACCGGCCGTGGCGCTCGCGTCTACGCCCGGCGCCTTGGTCGCCGTCGTCTCACCCGCCAGGCTGGGCGCCGCTGCGTAGAGGATCGTCCCCATGGCGGCCGTCGCCAGGCCGATCCGCGCTCGTCTCAGCATCCGATTCCCCGAGTGTGCCGATTTGGGATAACTGCGCCACCTCGCCGTCTCTTGGCAAGCCCGAAGCGTTGCAAAGCTTGTGGGCGCCCTGGACTTGCTCGCGACTTGCCCTGAGGGCGCTTTTCCCGTAATGCCCCGCCTCTTCAATGGATGGCGGTCTCGTCACGGAACACCAATGGGTCGGGACCATCCCGACCGCCGCGACAATGAGATCCATCGCAACCAACGGTCCTTCCGCCGTCGCGCGCGCCGCTCTCCGTATGGGAAGAAGGAACATATGGCGTTCTACGAACACGTGGTCATTTCGCGGCAGGATATCTCGCCGCAACAGGCCGAAGCGCTCAACGACACGATGAAGGGCTTGATCGAGCAAGGCGGCGGATCCGTCGCCAAGATCGAGTACTGGGGCCTGCGCAACCTCACCTACCGCATCAAGAAGAACCGCAAGGGCCACTACTCGCTGCTGGCCATCGACGCGCCGTCCGACGCCGTCAAGGAGATGGAGCGTCAGCTCTCGCTCAATGAAGACGTGCTGCGCTTCATGACCGTGCGCGTCGAGGAGCTCGACTTGGAGCTCTCGCCCGTGCTGGCGCGCCGCGACCGTGATCGCGAACGCCGCAGCGACGACTTCCCCGCCAAAGACGGAGGCTTCTGATGACCGACGAAACCGTCACCACCGCGGCGCCCGGCGCCTCGACCAGCGCCCGTCGCCCGTTCTTCCGCCGCCGCAAGGTGTGCCCGTTCTCCGGCGCCAACGCCCCGAAGATCGACTACAAGGACGTGAAGCTCCTGCAGCGTTACGTCTCCGAGCGCGGCAAGATCGTGCCGTCGCGCATCACTGCGGTCTCCGCCAAGAAGCAACGTGAGCTGGCCAAGGCCATCAAGCGCGCCCGCTTCCTGGCGTTGCTCCCCTATGTCGTGAAGTAAGGGAGCGACCCCGATGAAAGTCATTCTGCTCGAACGCGTCGAAGGCTGGGGCAGCCTCGGCGACATCGTCACCGTCAAGGACGGTTACGCCCGCAACTACCTGCTGCCCCGCGCCAAGGCCCTGCGCGCCAACAACGCCAGCCTGAAGGCGTTCGAGGCCCAGCGCGCCGAGATCGAGGCGCGCAACGCCAAGGCCCGCGAGGCCGCCGGCAAGAGCGGCGAGAAGCTGGACGGGTCGTCCTACATCCTGATCCGTCAGGCGGGCGAAAGCGGCCAGCTCTACGGTTCGGTCGCCGCCCGTGACGTCGTCGACGCGATCACCGCTGAAGGCGGCCGGGTCGAGCGTTCGCTCGTGGTGCTCGACAAGCCGATCAAGACCCTGGGCATGCACGAGGTGAAGATCCGTCTTCACCCCGAAGTGACCGTCACGGTGACGCTCAACATCGCGCGCTCCGCCGATGAAGCCGAGCGTCAAGCCCGCGGTGAGAACATTATCAGCTCGCAGTTCGAGGAAGACCGCCTGTCCGCGGAAGAAGCGGCGGCTGATCTTCTCGACGGCGGCGCAGGCTCCCAGGCCGGCGACTACGACGAACACTAGAGCTGGCTATAGCCAAGCTTGCAGGCGGCGCGGGTCCCAAGATCCGCGCCGTTTTTGTATTCGCTGTTGCAAATACGTTACGCCGCACTGCAGCAATGTAACCTAAATTGTCACCAACGGCCGCTGGACTCCCCACGCGCGGCCCTTGGGATCCATTCATGCATCAACGTGCAGCACTGCTCGCCGCGGCTTCGGTCGCGGCGCTCTGGGCCGGTTCGGCCGCCGCCCAACCCGCCACCGCCGAAAGCGAAGTCGAAGAAATCGTCGTCACCGGCACCCGCGTCGCCGGTCGCTCGCGCCTCGAGACCTTGGCGCCCGTTGACGTGCTGGGCACGGATCAATTGGCCCGCCAGGGCAACGGCGCCGAACTCGCCCAGGCGCTGGCCAATCTCACGCCGGCCCTGGATTTCCCGCGCCCGGCGATCTCCGACGGCACCGACAGCGTGCGCCCGGCCGTCCTGCGCGGACTTCAGCCTGACCAGACCCTGGTGCTGGTCAATGGCATGCGCGGCCACACCTCGGCGCTGATCAACGTCAACACCAGCATCGGTCGCGGCGCGGCCGCCTTTGACCTCAACACCATTCCGACGGTGGCGCTCTCCCAAGTGGAAGTGCTGCGCGACGGCGCGGCCGCCCAGTACGGATCCGACGCCATCGCCGGCGTGATCAACCTGCGCCTGCGTGAAGCCCGCACCGGCGGCGGCGTGACCCTGAGCTACGGCCTCTACAACACCACCTTCAAGACCTCGCGCGGCGAACGCGACGCCTCCGACGGCCTCACTGAGTCGGTGTCCGCCTGGCAGGGCCTGCCGCTGGGCGAAGACGGCTTCCTGACGATCTCCGGCGAGTATCTGCTGCGCCACCCGACCAACCGTTCGGACTTCAGCAACCCCGCCGCCCTGCCGCTGCTGGCCGGCAACGTCATCGGCCGCTACGGCGATCCGAAGCTCGACAGCTACGCGATTTACGCCAACGCCGGCCTGCCGCTGAACGACGTCTGGGAGCTGTATGGCTACGGCGGCTACCAGCACCGGGACTCGACCTCGGGGGCCACCGCGCGGCCCTACACCGACGCCACGCGAAACATCATTGCGGTCTATCCGCTGGGCTATCTGCCGAAGATCAAAGCCAAGATCGAGGACTACAACGTCCAGGGCGGCGTGCGCGGCGAACTGGCCGGCTTCAAGGTCGACCTGGGAACCAGCTACGGCAAGAACGAGATCGAGTACCGCACCGTCGACACCATCAACACGTCGCTGGGCGCAACCTCTCCGACGAACTTCTACTCGGGCAAGCTCAGCTATGACCAGTGGCTGGTGAACCTGAACGTTTCCAAGCCCTTCGAGGTGGGGCTTATCAGCCCGCTGAACACCGCGTTCGGCCTGGAGTACCGCCGCGAGTCGTTCCAGATCGACGCAGGCGAGGTCAATTCCTACATCTTCGGTCCCGACAAGACCAAGGCGCCCGGCGCCCAGGGCTTCCCGGGCTTCAAGCCGGTCAACGTCACCGACGTCGACCGCAACAACTGGAGCGCCTACGTCGACCTGGAAGGCAAGCTGACCGAGGCCTTCGGCTTCGATGTCGCCGCCCGCTACGAGGACTATTCGGACTTCGGCTCCAAGGCGACCGGCAAGCTGTCGGCCCGCTACGACTTCACGCCTGAGTTCGCCCTGCGCGGCTCGGTGTCCAGCGGCTTCAAGGCCCCGGCCCTGCAGCAGCAGTACTTCACCTACAACGCCACCAACAACACCCTGGTGAACGGCACCTTCCAGCTGGTCGAGGTCGGCACCCTGCCGGTCTCCAATCCGATCGCCCGGGCCCTGGGGGCCAAGCCTCTGGAGCCGGAAACAGCGATCAACTACTCGGTCGGCGCGGTCTATCGCGCGGGCGCCTTCGAGCTGACGATCGACGCCTATCAGATCGACCTCGAGAACCGCATAGTCCTGTCGGAGAACCTGCCCAACGCCGGCACGCCGGCCGCCACGGCCGCAGCCATCGCCGCGATCCTGGCGCCGGAGGGCCTGACCGCCGCGCGCTTCTTCATCAACGGCGTCGATTCCACCACCAAGGGCATCGACGTGGTGGCGCGCTACAAGATGGACCTCGGCGAAAGCCGCCTCGACCTCACGGCCGCAGCGAACTTCAACGACACCGAGATCACCAAGACCCCGCCCCTGCCGGCCGTCGCCGCCCTGCCCACGACGACCGTTCTGTTCGACCGCCAGGCGCGCCTGACCTTCGAACAGGGTACGCCGGAGCGCAAGATCGTGCTCTCGGCCGACTGGACGCTGGCCGACTTCGGTCTGAACGCCAAGATCACCAACTATGACAGCGTGCTGCTGCCGCAGAACGCGCTGGGGTCGGACCAGAACACCGGCGACGCCACGCTGGTGGATCTCGAGGCGCGATACACCTTCCCGATGGGCGTCGGCATCGCGTTGGGGGCCAACAACCTCCTCGATGAATACCCGGTCTATACGCCCGGCTCGATCAACGGCGCGACGGGCTCGATCGGCTTCCCCGCCTACTCGCCGTTCGGCTTCAACGGCCGCTTCCTGTATGGGCGCGTGAGCTACAACTGGTAAGGTTTGGAGCGGCGCGGAGGATCGGTCCTTCGCGCCGCCGCCTTGCACCGGCGGATCGTCCACAGGCCGTGGAGTCATGTGGGTGAATCCACATGCCGCATCGCGCCGGCGCGCTTCCTAAACTATCAGTAACCAATGGCGATCGTTCCTGCCCTAGACCTGCGTCCGGTCCGCAACGACCCGACGATCGCGCACGTGCCGGCCAACCTGGAGGCCGAGCAGGCGCTGCTGGGCGTGCTGCTGTACGACAACGCCGCCTTCGAGCGGATCGGCGACTTCCTGCAGGCCGCCCACTTCTACGAGCCGCTGCATCAGCGGCTGTTCACCGCCATCGCCACCTACATCCGCAAGGGTCAGCTCGCTGAGCCGATCCTGATGGTCGAGCAGTTCTCGCGCGATCCCGCGTTCGAGGAAATGGGCGGCGTCCGCTACCTGGCCGACCTGGTGGACCGCGCTCCGCCATCGGCCAACGCGCCCGACTACGCCCGTGTCGTCTATGACGCGGCGCTGCGCCGCGACCTGATCCGCATCGGCGGCGAGATCGCCGCCGACGCCGCCCACGCCGACGCGGATCGTTCAGCCCGCGACCAGATCGAGTCCGCCGAGCAGCAACTGTTCCAGTTGGCCGAGACCGGCGGCGTGAGCCAGGGCTTCGTCCCGTTCGCCGACGCCCTGCGCGGCGCCGTCGCCATGGCCGCTGAGGCCCATAGTCGCGACGGGGGACTGGCCGGCGTCTCCACCGGCCTGATCGACCTCGACCAGAAGATCGGCGGGCTGCACCCTTCCGACCTGGTGATCCTGGCCGCACGTCCCTCCATGGGAAAGTCGTCGCTGGCCTGTAACATCGCCTTCGACGTCGCTCGCAACTACGCGTGGGAGCCGCAGCCGGACGGGTCACGCAAGACCGTCTCCGGCGGGGTGGTGGCGTTCTTCTCCCTGGAAATGGCGGCTGAGCAGTTGGCCATGCGCCTGCTGGCGGAAGTCTCGGGCGTTTCCGGCGACCGCCTGCGCAAGGGCGAGATCGACGCCTCGGAATTCGGCCGCGTACGTGACGCCTCTATCGAGATCCAGGACGCGCCGCTCTACATCGACGCCACCGGCGGCATCAGCATGTCGAAGCTGGCCGCCCGCGCGCGGCGGCTGAAGCGCATGGTCGGCCTCGACCTGCTGATCGTCGACTACCTGCAGCTGATCACCGCCGGCGAAGGCAGCCGCTCGGACAACCGGGTGCAGGAGGTGAGCATGATCACCCAGGGCCTCAAGGCCCTGGCCAAGGAACTGTCGATCCCGGTGATCGCGCTGTCGCAGCTCTCCCGCCAGGTGGAGAACCGCGAGGACAAGAAGCCTCAGCTCTCCGACCTGCGAGAATCCGGCTCGATCGAGCAGGACGCGGACATGGTCATGTTCATCTACCGCGAGAGCTACTACCTGAGCCGGCTGGAGCCGCGCGAGGGCACCGAAGAGCACTTCAAGTGGCAGGAGCAGATGGACCAGGTCCGGGGCCTGGCCGAGGTGATCATCGGCAAGCAGCGCCACGGCCCGATCGGCAACGTCAAGCTGTCGTTCAACGAGGACATCACCAAATTCGGCAATCTCGCCCGCGACGGCCGCTACGATCCACGCTGAGCGGTCGGCGACCTACCCCTTCGGCGCGAGCTTTTCGAGCCGGCCGGGCCCGACCGCGGCGACCGCGGCCTTGAGTTCATCCACCGACGCCTTCTCGCCTTCAGCCTGGATCATGAAGCGGTCGCCGGCGAAGACGCTGTACTCGCCGTGGCCGGAGTTGCGGTCGTACTCCTCCATGGTCGTGCGCCCGTCGACCTTGCCGAGCTTCTCATAGCGGCCGTTCTCCTCACTGGAGGAGTGCACGTTGAACGCGCCCGCCATGGCGGCCAGAGCGCCCGCCGCACCCATGTCGGTGACGGTCACGGTGATCTGGGCGTCACCCTTCTTGTAGAGCGCCTTGGCCGACGAGGTGGTCATCCCGCCCGCCCCGCCGCTGGCCGATGAGCTGGACTCCAGCGCGTAGCCGGCGACCGAGGCCGGCAGGAAGCCCTTCAGCACGCCCGGATCGGCCATGGCGACGCTTGCACCACCGTCGCCGCCTGTCTGCATCTGCTTGGCCGCGGCCTCCATCTGTTTCGATGCGGCTTCGAGCTTACCCAGGTCGACCGAGCCGCCGCCAGGCGTCGTCAACACACCCGCTCCGGCGTTTCTGGACATCGCGCCGGCGGCCCCGCCGCCAGCCATGTTCATCGCTGCACCGGCGATCGACATCACAACGATATTCACGACCGCGGCGACGATCACCATGAGGACCGTGTAGGGCAGCGCCTTGTCTTCCGGCGTCTTCATCAGGATGGGAAGGCCCTTGTACAGCAGGAAGAGGCTGTACAGGGCGCCCGGTATCACCAGGATGCCCAGGGCTGGAACCAACTGGAACACGCCGCTGATCCACGCCGCCACTGACGCATACGCCACGAGCTTGAAGGCCTGGACCTGGTTCTTGGTCCCACCGAAGGTAGGCGCGAGCGCATCGATGACCAGGGCGGTGATGTAGACGCCCGCCAGGCTGAGCGCGTATTGCACGATCGCGCTGGTCAGGGCGCTGGGGATCGAGGGCTTGTAGCTGAAGCCTAGTACGCTGACGCCGAACACCACCATGCCAATGAAGCCGCAGACGGCGGGGATCGCGGCCAGCGGGATCACCCAGCTTTTGTAGAGGCCGCCGACAGTCGCCGGTTCGACGTCGATCACCTGCCAGGTCGCCGTCGGCTGGGTGAGTAGGCTCTTGATCCGCGCGAGCAGGTTCCCACCTGTCGATCCCGGTTCCACGACGCTCATTGCGGCCTCTCCTGCATCGATTGAAGCCCAAAGCCTAGCTGAACCGCGGCCGCTGCGACAGAGCGCCGTCCCTCCCCTCGCAGACGAGGGCTTCGGACGCCGTTACACTGGGCGTTCACTTGCGAATCAGGGAGAGCACATGGCCCGCGACGGCGCCGTCTACGTTTGCCAGTCCTGCGGCGCGAGCCAGGCCAAGTGGTCGGGCCAGTGCCCGGCCTGCAACGCCTGGAACAGCCTCGTCGAGGAGACCCAAGGCCGCCCGCCTGGCGCGCTGGCGCCCAGTCGCGCGACCCGCGTGCGCGGCCTGGCCTTCGAGACGCTGGACCATGACGCCGCGCCGGCCAAGCGGATCGCCACGGGCGTGGAGGAGTTCGACCGCGTGTGCGGCGGCGGCGTGGTGCCCGGTTCTGCGATCTTGCTTGGCGGCGACCCGGGCGTCGGCAAATCCACCCTGTTGTTGCAGGTCGCAGCAGAGGCGTCTCGGCGCGGCTCGAAGTGCGCCTACATCTCCGGCGAAGAGGCGGTGGAGCAGGTTCGCGCCCGCGCCCATCGCATGGGCCTGGCCGATGCGCCGGTGAAGCTGGCGGCGGAGACCTCGCTGCGCGAGATCCTGGACGGATTGAAGCGCGAGCATTTCGATCTGGTGGTCATCGATTCGATCCAGACCATGTGGAGCGACGCCCACGAGGCGGGTCCGGGCTCCGTCACACAGGTGCGCGCCGCGGCCGGCGAACTGGTCAGGCTGGCCAAGAAGCGCGGGGTCGCGGTGATCCTCGTCGGCCACGTCACCAAGGAAGGGACCATCGCCGGCCCCCGGGTGATCGAACACATGGTCGATGCGGTGCTGTCGTTCGAGGGCGAGCGTGGCTATCCGTTCCGCGTGCTGCGTGGGGCCAAGAACCGTTTCGGCGCCACCGACGAGATCGGCGTCTTCGAGATGGGCGAATCGGGACTCGCCGAAGTGGCCAATCCATCAGCCCTGTTCCTCAACACGTCCGGAGAGCGCGCGGCGGGCGCAGCCGTGTTCGCAGGCGTCGAGGGATCGCGCCCGGTGCTGGTG
>NZ_JAUXZW010000268.1 GCF_030693805.1 Phenylobacterium sp. | reverse complement strand
CAGCCGTGGACAATGCGCCAGTTGTCGGTAGCGGGATCATCGTGTCGATCATGGTCAACCCCGTCGTCCATATCCCCGGGTGTCTTCCGCCTGCGCTCGCGCAGACCTTATGGATAGCGCGCGAACACTTCAGTCGAGCCGTCGCGTTTCACGAGCAGCACGTTGTAAGATGCGGCCGCGCCCTGCTCCATGCCTGGCGAACCCGCAGGCATTCCAGGAACGCTCAGCCCGATCGCGTCGGGCCGCTCCGCCAGCAGCCGCTTTATTTCGCTCGCCGGCACGTGACCCTCGATCGTGTAGCCTTCCACAATGGCGGTGTGGCAAGAGGCGAGTTCGGGCGTTATGCCATGCTCTTTCTTGATCTTGGCGATATCCCTCACATCGATCATCGTGACCTTCATGCCCGCATCTTCGAGACGCTTTGCCCATAGGCGACAGCATCCACAGGATGGCGAGCGCCATGCGACGATGTCTTGAGCAAGGGCCGCAAGCGGCGCACTAAGGCCAAGGGCGAAGACGATGGCCAAACTTGTTTTCGATTTTGACATGTCAGTCTCCTGGAAGGAAGCCAAGCAGGCCGCGTCGACCTGCGCTCGTCGATTCACTCGAGCAAGTATTTGATGAGCACTATTATCGCGAGAATCAGGGCTACCGGCATCAAAATCCAGAAGGGTCCCATGCTCGACATGCCCCAACCGCTCATCGTCCCGTCTGATTCCATCAGTGGCTAATTTCCCCTTTTGCAATCGTCCGCTCACTCCATGCGGCGAATTTCGTCGATGACATAGAGGCCTTTTGCATCGCGGCTCAGGGTGAACGTCACTTTGGCTCCCGGCGCCAAGCCCGTGAGGTCGATGCCGGGCGCGATGCCGAAAGCCATCGTCATGCCGGGCCAATTCAACGCGGCGATCGGCCCGTGCGTGATCAGGAGCTTGCGCTCGGTTGCATTGACGCCCTTGATGAGGCCGTCGCCAGACGCCTTGTCTGCGGCTTGGGCGACGACGAGCCGTTGCGCGGATTCGACCGCGCCGACTTTTGTCGCGCAGAGCGTGGGGACGATCGCCGAAGCAGCGAGAACCGCAACGAGTTTGACGCGGTGATGAGGAAGGTTCTGCATTATTTCTCTCCTTGGTGAACATCATTCCGCGCTTTGAAACGCGGATCGAATGGCCAGCGTCTTCGACAACCATGCTGTTTCATCGTCGCGCGGCGGCCAAAGCGCTTAATCAGCGTATAGACCGAGTGATGACGACAAGCATCAGAGCCGTCGAATGCGCCATCCCGCCAATCATCGGAACGGCGACACGCTGCATGATTTCTGATCCGGCGCCTGCGCCCCAGAGGATCGGCACGAGACCCGCCATGCTGACGCCGACCGTTTCGGCACATAACGGCGCTCTGAGACCTTCTTGGCGCAGGGCCGCTTTCCTATAAGAAACGGCCCCAGAACAAAGCCCCAGTCGGGTCGTTCCTATATAGCTGAAAGGGATTACGATATGCGCGGCTTCATGTTGAATATGCATTCAATCACGAGGCCTCCCCCCGTCAGCGGCAGACCCACACCCATTGTCCGTTATGGCGATGCCAGCACACATTATGCCTGTGTTGACCCGGAGTGCTCCAATCGCGATGCCCGTGACGGCTATGCCCGCCGGGGACCATTCCGTGAATCTGCGGATCTTGCTCCTGCATCTCTTGGGCCATTGTGGGGACGGATAGGGCCAGCATCGTCGCTAAGGCAATAGAGAGTCTAAGCATT
>NZ_JAUXZW010000267.1 GCF_030693805.1 Phenylobacterium sp. | reverse complement strand
CTGCATGGTATTCGTAGAAAGCCTTGCGCTTGGGATCCATCAGCGGATTGCCGGCCCAGGCCTCGGGGATCAGCATCATCACCGCGTGCGCCAGCGGATACCCGCCGGCCAGCAGCAGCTCCAGCGCGTTGTCCAAACAGGCGGTGTCCGATTGCCCATGCGGGATCAGCGGCCACATCTTATCGAGGTCGGCGCCGAGCAGCTCGGATTCCATGCTGCGGCGGCGGGCGTTCATCCAGTTGACGTTGCCGCGCACGGTGTTGATCTCGCCGTTATGGGCGATGAACCGGTACGGGTGCGCCAGCTTCCACGACGGGAAGGTGTTGGTCGAGAACCGCTGGTGGACCAGCGCCAGGGCCGACTGCGTCAGAGGGTTGTGCAGGTCGGAATAGAAGGTCCCAACCTGACCGGCCAGCAGCAGGCCCTTGTAAACCACCGTGCGGGTCGAAAACGACGGGATGTAGAGGTCCGCGAGGCCCGGCAGCTTGCGCTGAAGCGCCATCTCCGCCAGCGGATTCTGCAACTGCTTGCGCACCGCCAGCAGCTTGCGTTCGTGGGCGTCCTGGTCGCGGATGTTGGGGCCGCGGCCGATGATCGCCTGGCGGATCACCGGCATCCCGGCCAGCACCGCGGCGCCCAGGCCGTCGATCGCCACCGGAACGTCGCGCCAGCCCAGGAGCGGCTGCTTCTCGACCTTCAGGAAATGTTCGAACTGGCTGATCGCCAGCGCACGCGCCTCGGCCTCGTTCGGCAGGAAGCACATGGCGACAGCGTACTCGCCGGCGGGCGGCAGGGCGACGCCCGCGCCCTGGGCCCAGTCGCGCAGCAGCGCGTCGGGAATCTGAATCAGGCAGCCCGCGCCATCGCCCACCAGGGGATCGGCCCCGACGGCGCCGCGATGATCCAGGTTCAACAGGATCTGCAGGCCGGCGGTGATCACCTCATGCGACTTGCGGCCCTTTATGTTGGCGACAAAGCCAACGCCGCACGCATCGTGCTCGTTGGCCGGATCGTACAGTCCCTGCCGCTCAGGCGCCCTCATTCGTAACCCTCGCTTCCCACGCTGGGCGCACGCTTAATCGCGGCCGCAAGCGGGCCGTCTCGTGCATCCCGCGGGCATTTACCCGGCAAGTTCCACCCTTGTCGATGGGTCCGCGGCGCGCGGCGCCCGCCGAATGATCAAATTGCCGCGTCGAGCAGCGTCTCGTCCGCCTGTGCGATGCTATTGCAGCCGGTAAGGATCATTGCGGTGACCAGCTCTGCACGCATGGTCTCCAGCATGCGCGTCACCATCGCCTCGCCGCCTGCGGCCAGGCTGAACGCCCAGGCGCGGCCGAGGAAACAGGCCTTGGCGCCTAGCGATACGGCTTTCAGCACATCCAGGCCGGACCGCACGCCGCCGTCCAGGAACACGTCCAGGTCGCCGCCCGCCGCCTGCACGATGCGCGGCAGCGCCTTGATCGAGGAACTGACGCCGTCGAGCTGGCGCCCGCCGTGGTTGGACACCACGACGCCATCCACCCCCAGCCGCACCGCCTGGCGCGCGTCGTCCGGGTCCAGCACGCCCTTGACGATGATCGGCCCGCTCCAGCTTTCCCGCACGAAGTCGAGATCCGCCCAAGTGACGCCGCGGTCGAAATTGCGGCTGATCCAGCCCCAGAAATCACTGGCGCCGCGGGCTTCGGGAATCGCCGCCGAGATCGAGCCGAAGCTGTGCGGGCGGCCGTGAAGCCACACATCCCACAGCCAGGCCGGATGGGTGACGCCCTGCCAGCCTTCGCGCAGTGTCCGCGCCATGCTGGGCGGGCTGGACAGGCCAGACCGCACGTCGCGGTAGCGCGATCCCGGCGCCGGCAGATCGACAGTGAACACCAGAGCCGGCGCGCCGGCCGCCGCCGCGCGCTGCAGCAGCTCGCGCATGTAGCCGCGGTCCTTGAGCATATAGAGCTGGAACCAGGGCGGCTCGCCGGCCGCGGCGGCGACTTCCTCGATGGCGCAGACACCCACCGACGACAGGCAGAACGGCACGCCAGCCTTGCGCGCCGCGCGGGCGGCCTGACCTTCGCCGCGCCGCGCATAGAGCCCGGCCATGCCGACGGGCGCCAGACCGACCGGCATGCTCCACTTGCGGCCCATGAGCTCGACGGCGGTGTCCACGACGGTCATGTCGCGCATCACCCGCTGGCGCAGCGCGATCAGCTCGAAGTCCGCCACATTCCGTCGCAGCGTGGTCTCGGCGTATGAGCCGCCGTCGATATAGTCGAACAGCAGCGGCGGCAGCCTGCGGCGTGCTCGCTCGCGATAGTCGCCGATCGAGGCTGGAAGCATCCGCCCGTCCCCCTGAGCCTGAATGGCCCTGCCCCGGTTTTAGGCTGAACCGAAGAATCCGCACAGGCGCCGCCGCAGACGATTGCGAGCGTCACGGAGGGATGCCTTGGTCTGCGCGCGACATGAGGGAGAAACGCGTATGAGCGACATCGAAAGACCCTGGGCCCTGATGCGTCACCATGCGGGTTGGGCGGACGTGTTCCATGTGGACAGCGACGCCGCCGATTCCGTGACCGGCTTCTATCCGGATCGCGAAAGCCTGGGTCCACCGGTGACCTACAGCGTTCGCGCGGTGCTGGCCCGCTTCCCGACCATCGAAGCCGCCCGCGCGGCGCGTGAAGGCGCTGTCGCAGAGTGGCGCAAGCATGACGCCGCAGTTCGCGAGGCCGAGGACAAGCTGGTGGCCGCCGAAGGCGCGCGCGAAGCCGCCTGGCTCGCCTGCCTCACCGATGCGGCGAAGGCCTAAGTCTTAGCGCGCCGCCACGGCCGCCTTCGTCACCGGCGCGCCCTGGCGGCCGGCTTCTGCGATCAGCGCGCCGCAGGCCGCGTCCTTGGCCAGGCCCGGATCGATGAACGGCAGGATCGCGGCCAGAGGGTTGACCAGAGCGCCCAGCGCGGCGGCGACGCCGCCCTGGGTGATCGCCTTTCCGGTTTCGACGCCCACCTTCGGCTTGGTGATCGGGCCGGAAAAGGTGATCGGGGCCATAACTCGGATCAGTCGCGGTTGCTTGGCCTTGCCTTCGAGACGGAACGACAGGGTCTCAGAGCCGAGGTTGATCTGGCCGGAACCGCTGCCCAGCACTGTCCCGGTGTCGAACACGATGTTGCGCGCATCCAGCACGCCGGCTTTCACCTTGAAGTCCGCGACAGCGCAGCGGATCGGCGTCGTCTGCTGGCTGTCTGAGAGCAGCAGGCCGAGGGCCTTGGTGACGTTGATCCCCAGTAGCTCGGCGAACACCTGGCGGATCTCGCCGCCCGGCGCGACCACCAGCACCTCCCCATCGGCCGCCGCCGCCGCGCGGTGCACCGAGGCGCCGGCGCCGTGCAGCTTGATCCGCGCGACCAGTGCGCCGGTCACGGGCGAGACGCCGTTGCGCGCCGGGATCAATTGCTCCAGCCGCGCATTGCTCACACGCACGTCGAGGTCGGTCACCGGCACCGCCCCGCGGGCGTTGAGCGAAACCTTGCCGGCGATCCGCCCGCGCGGCAGGGAGAAGTCCACCGGATCGGCGGTCAGCAAGCCGCGATCCAGCTTCAAGGTCACCGAGCCGGACTGCAGATTGACCGGCGCATCGCGCACGCTCGCAGCCCGATAACGCACCTCGGCGTCCATCGCTCGCAGTCGGTCGACCTTCAGCGTCGCGTCCGGCAGGAAGCGCTGCTGGGCGGCCATTTCGCGGGCCATCACCTTTTGGCCCTCGGACGCCGTCTCACCTGGACCGACCTTGGGCGCGCCGCCGAAGACTGAAGCGAGATCGTCAAAGTCCAGGGCGCGCGAGCCCAGCCCGGCCTTCAGGAATGGACGCTCGCCCGAATTGTCGACGCTGAGATCGCCGAACAGGTCGCTGTCGCCGACCTTGCCGCTGACGCCGGCGAATCGGAACACACGGCCCTCGCGGGTCATCTTCGCCGACAGCCGATAGGGTGGCGTGTTCGGCAAGGTCACGCCGGTGAGCGTGTAGAGCTCCGCCAGGTCCGGCCCACGCGCGGTCAGGTTCATCTGGAAACGGCCGAAATCGAACGGCTTGGTGATCGAACCGCGCGCGGTGACCCGCGTCGGCCCGGCGCGCAGGTCGGCGTCGAAGGGATACGGCTTGCTGCGATCGATGTTCAGCAAGGGGCCCCCGTCGACCTGCAGCAGGAACGGTTCGCCGTTCAGTCCGCCCTTTCCCGACATTGCGAAGCCGCGCTGGGTAGCGCCCATCTTCTCCGTTGCGTTCAGCACCCCGTTGAACGTCAGCTTGCGCTTGCGGTCCTCGTAGGCGAGCTGGCCATCGGCGATGACGAAGCGGCGGATCGGCGGCAGCTTCAGCGGCGCGCTCTTCTTGCGGCCGTCGGAGAAATCCCAGTTGGCGCGGCCCTGCGCGTCGCGCAGCAGCCGCACCTTCGGCCTGACGATTTCCAGCACCGGCATGTCGACCCGGCCGACCAGCAGCGGCAGCAGCCTCACCTGTACGGTCAGCCGCTCGACTTCGGCCAGGCGGCCGGTTCCCGCCCACTTCGCATCGGCGATGGTGATGGCGTTCGCGGTGGCCTGCGGGCTCCACGAGAACAGGTGGACCTTCAGGTCGCCGGTGATCGCCACCTCGCGGTGCATCCGCGCCGAAGCGAACCGCCCGATCGGCCCACGCGCATAGTTCCAGTCGAAGAACAGCAGGAAGGCCGTCACCGCCACAGCGACCAGGGCCAGGACGCCGCCCACGACATAGAGCGCCCTGCGACGGCGGCGGGGTTCGGGCGGCTGCGAATCCAGAGGGCCGCCCTCTGCCGCGAGCGCGGCTGGCGACGTCTCGTCGAGGACTTCAGGCGGGACGGCTTGGGGGGACACGATACGATACTCCGACGCCTCAGAACGCCTGAGCCGCCGGAAGGTGGCGTGTCCCCCCTCGTCAGTCTTCTTCGGGCTTAGCTCAGCGTCGAGGCGATGAAGCCGTCGAGGATGCCGTTGAAGGTCTTGGCGTGCTCGACCTGAGCCCAGTGGCCGCAGCGGTTGAACACCAGCAACTGCGAGTTGGGTAGGATCGCTGCGGTGCGCAGGCTGTGTTCGACGCTGACCACCCGGTCGTCGCGGCCGTGCATGATCAGCGCGGGAGTCTGCACATTGGCGAGCCGCGCGCCCAGAGCCTCGACATCCGGATGCGGTTGCGCGTGCGCCCGCAGTCCGGCCACCCAGTTGGCGATATGCCTAGGGTTGCCCAGAGCGGCCTCCGAACGCTGCTTGATCAGCGCGTCGGTGGCGAAGCTGTCGTCATAGACCATGAGGTTGACCAGCTTGCGGAAGCCCTCCGGGCTCGGGTCGTGATAGGCGCCGACCAGGGCCTTCATGCCTTCGCTGAGGCCCGGGCCGGGGGCGAAGAACGCCGGTGGACCGGCCGGCGACGGCGAGCCCATGGTCACCAGATGGCTCAGGCGGTCGTTGTAGAGGGTGGCGAACATCATCGTCGCCATGCCGCCCATCGAGTTGCCGACCAAGGCCGCCTTTTCGATGCCGAGTTCGTCCATCAGCAGCTTCACCGCCTCGGCGTTGGCGGTCCAGCGCGGCTCCTTGGCCGGGTCCAGCTCGTCCGACAGGTTGAAGCCCGGGAAGTCCATCAGGATCACCCGGTACTTCTTCGACAGGGTGCGGATGTTGCCGTTGAAATTGCTCCAGCCGCTGGCCCCTGGCCCCGCGCCGTGCAGCATGATGATCGGGTGTCCGGTTCCGGCCTCGTTGTAGTGCAGCCGCCACTTCTTGGTCTGCACGAACCTGCTGGTGTTTTCCGGCGTCAGGTCAGCGTCTTTGGTTAGCTCTGCGACAGCCATGGTCGTTCTCCCGGGATGTTTTCGTTGCGCGCAGCATGCGTGTCGCCGCAGGCGCGATGAGGGACCATGACCGGCGCCGCGCGCGCTGGCAAGGTTGGTCAGACCAATCTGTCGCCGCCTAGTGCGTGACGCCCTTGGCGCGCAGCGCCTGGCCAAGGGTCGCGGCGATGATCCGCACGTCCAAAACCAGCGACATGCGCTGCAGGTATTCGGCGTCCAATCGCGCCTTCTCGGCGATCGAGATTTCGTCGCGGCCGTGGATCTGCGCCCAGCCGGTGACGCCGGGTCTTAGCTTTTCGACGCCGGCGCGGGTGCGCAGGGCCACCAGGTCGTCCTGGTTGAACAGCGCCGGGCGAGGGCCGACGACGCTCATCTCGCCGCGCAGGACGCTCCAGAGCTGAGGAAGTTCATCAAGGCTCGTGCGCCGCAAGAAGCGGCCCAGCGGCGTGATCCAGCGCTCGGGGTCCGGCAACAGGTGGGTCGCCACGTCGGGCGTGTCGGTGCGCATGGTGCGGAACTTCGGCATCGCGAAGATCGCGTTGCCGCGGCCGACCCGCTTCGACCAGTGCAACGCCGGCCCCGGCGATTCCAGGCGCACCGCCAGCGCCAGCAGCGCCATCACCGGCCACAGTACGAACAGCCCGGCCGCGGCCGCCGCGATGTCGAAAAGCCGTTTCAAACCGCCAGGCCCAATATGGCTTAGTGAGCGTTGGCGATCGCCGGCAGGTTGTCGATTTCCACCGCCGGCTTGGCCGCTTCGACGAGCAACAGCTTGGGCCGACCGGAGGCAGGCGGCCCGTCCCTCACCGGGATCGCTTCCAGCGGCGAGAGCATCGCGAAGCGATTCATCCACCAGAACGCAACCCCGAAGCTGGCGGCGGCGGCGAACAGCATCCACAGCGGCGAGACCATCCCAAGCGGCACATGCATCGCGCTCATGTACGGCGCGGCGGCGGAGTCTGTTGAAATCGGGTTCAGGGTCATCGTCGTCTCCAGCCCGTGCAATGGGGGACCACCGCGCAAAATACCACGCCTGCGTGCGTCGCGGCGCCAAAAGGCGTCAGTTCAGCGTCCAGACCTTCGCCTGCCCGTTTTCACCCAACGCCTCGACAGTCCACGCGCAGACGGCCTCCAGATCATCCGCCAGACCGTCCGGCGGGCGCACGATGACCAGGGCGCAGCCGTTCATCTTCAACGGATCGGACAGCGGGCGCATCCTCGCCTCGCAGACCAGCACGCCCTCGCCGGCCGCCGGCTCCAGGTCGCGTAGCAGCGCGTCGAAGGTCTCCAGGTCCTTCAGCGGCAGCCAGATCGCCAGGCGCGCAGCCGGGTTGCGCCGCCGAACCTCCCGGGTCGTCTCGACGATTCGCCGGTAGTCGTCTGGGCGCTCGAACGGAGGATCGATCAGCACCAGCGCCTCGCCGGTCGCCGGGATGCGCTTGGCAGCCGCCTCGAACCCGTCGGCGCACGCGGCGGTCGCGCGGGCCTCGCCCTGCAGCGCGCGCGTGAGCGCAGCGTGGTCGTCCGCCCGCAGTTCAAACCCCAGATAGCTGTCGCCGGGAGCCAGGGCGCGCGCCGCCAGGAGCGGCGAACCGGGATACCACCGCAGTCCACCCTTCGGATTGGCGCGCCGCACCGCCGCGCGCAGCACCTCCAGGGGCGCTGGTACCTGGTCCTCGCCCATCAACCGTACGACGCCGGCGGCCGCCTCGACGGACCTTGTCGCCGCCTCGCCGTTCAGGTCGTAGAGCCCTGCGCCGGCGTGGGTGTCGACGATGGCGAGCGGCCCGTCGCCGCGACGCGCCAACATCGCGAGCAAGGCGGCGTGTTTCACCAGATCGGCGAAGTTGCCGGCGTGGAATGCGTGACGATAGTTCAAGGCCTGCTCCGCAGCCGCTTACAGGAACTGGCGCGCCCCATATCACGTTGCGGCGAGAACCGAGGAGTTCGCCAAGACGTGGCCCTAGACGC
>NZ_JAUXZW010000255.1 GCF_030693805.1 Phenylobacterium sp. | reverse complement strand
GGTGGCCGGACGCATGCCCGGCCACATGAACGTGCTGCTCGCCGAGGCCAACGTCCCTTATGACGAGGTGTTCGAGCTGGAGGACATCAACTCCGAGTTCGCCACCGCCGACGTCGCCTTCGTTATCGGCGCCAACGACGTTACCAACCCGGCGGCCAAGACCGACCCGACCTCGGCGATCTACGGCATGCCGATCCTGGACGTCGAAAAGGCCCGCACCGTACTGTTCGTCAAACGCGGCATGGGCTCCGGCTACGCCGGCGTCGAGAACGAGCTCTTCTTCCGCGACAACACCATGATGCTGTTCGCGGACGCCAAGAAAATGGTCGAAGGCATCCTCAAGGGCCTTTGAGTTCAGCGCTCCGGTTGCCAGCAAGGCGGCGCTTATTCTCAGTATAACCACACAGATGACCTGCGACCTCTGGTCGCGCCGGGGTGTCGCATGGGCGCGCCGGCTCCTACCTGGGGCTTGAGCGGCGGGATGGAGAATCCGCTTGCCTCGCTTTCGCCCAGAATGTCTATCAATTCACCCGGCGTTAATTTTCCACCACGGTCGCGTTCGTCGTCTTGACCTCACCAGGCCATCGCGAAGCGTGACTTTACTCGGAGAAGCTCTGTTTGACTGAAACGGCAACGGCCCTACCCGCACGCGGCCACTCCTGGCGTCTGGACGCCCTGGTCGGCGCGGCGGCGGCCCTGGTCGCGCTCAGCGCCGCCCACGCGAGCCTTCCCGAGACCGCTACGCCTATGGCGCGGCCGGCGCACGTCGCCGCGGCCCCCGTCGTCGTCACGCCAGAGCCGGTGAGCCTGATCGCCTTCTCCGAACCCGTTCCTGGCCGCGCGATCAACTCGCCTTTCGGCCTGCGCAAACTGCCCTGGGAAGAAGGCGGCCGGTTGCACGAGGGCGTCGACATCGCCGCCGAGCCTGGCGAAGCCGTGCTGGCCGCGGCCGATGGCGTAGTGACCCGCGCGGGTTCCGACGGCGGCTACGGCCGCTTCGTGGAGGTCCGTCACGCCGAGGGCCTGACCACCCTCTACGCCCATCTTGGCGCCATCGACGCCGCGGCCATCCCGGGCGCGGCGGTGAAGTCCGGCGTACGCATCGGCGCGATCGGCAACAGCGGTTCGTCCACCGGCCCGCACCTGCATTTCGAGCTGCGCGACGCCCGCGACCGACCGCTCAACCCGACGCTGTTCCTCGACCGCAGCTTCGCCACCGCCGACGACCTGCCGCTGGCCCGCGCGGCACGCATCCCGCGCGGCGTCCGCATCGCCTACGTCTCACACATCCCGCAGGCCAAGCGCGAACTGATGGAAGACCGCGAGCAGGCCAAGCTGGAGGCCGCGGAAGCCAAGAAAGCCAAGGCTGCCGGCGTCGTCGCGTTCACCGCGGGTGAGCGCGCCCATGGCCGCATCGACGTGGTCAGCGCCCAATTCACCCCCCTGCAGGAACGTAAGGCGCTGGTCGCCAAGGTCGCCGCCGCCCAGCATGCCGAGATCGCCGCCGAAGCGCTGCAGGCCGCGACGCCTGCCTCGGCGATCGTTCCGGCGACCCCGATCGCGCCATTGACAATCACGCCTTAGAAATCGCGTATCGCGCCTCGACTCAGCGGAACCCGCTTCCTAGATAACGGCCATGGCGCAGGCAGCTCGCGGCTTTCACCCGCCCCGCGGTGAGATGATCGACCTGGGCGGGCGGCGCATGCGCCTCGTGCGTGAGGGCGCGGCCTCCAGCCAGCCCACGGTCCTCTGCGAGGCGGGCTCCTTCGGTTCGGCCTCCGACTGGGCGGTGGTCCAGGAGATGCTGGCCGCCGACGGCTTGCGCAGCCTCGCCTACGATCGCGCTGGTCTCGGATATTCGGACCCTGGCCCCGCCCCGCGCGACGGCCGGGCCATCGTCGAGGATCTCGAGCGGCTGTTGGAGCGGGCGGGCGAGCCCGGGCCCTTCGTGCTGGTCGGCCATTCCATGGCGGGGCTGTGGGTGCGGCTGTACGCCATGCGCAATCCCGACAAGGTCGCGGGCCTGGTGCTGGTCGACGCGGCTACCGCCGAGACCATCGAAGCGCCGATGATCCGCCACGCGGTGGAGCACTATGCGCGGGCCAGCCTGTGGTGGAGCCGTGGCGCGGGCCTGGGCCTCGCCCGCCCCGTGGCCGCCCTCTACGGCGACAACATGGAGCTCGCCGGCGCGGCGGCGGCGGAGAAACGCCGGATCTTCGGCATGCCGCATCATCACCGCGCCGCCGCCGACGAGGTCGCCCACTGGGGCGAGGCTTCCGAACAGGCGCGCGCCGCCGGCGCCTATCGCGCGGAATGGCCGGTGGCGGTGATCACCGCCGGCGTCGCGGCGCGGATGAACGGCTTGAAGCAGGTGCAGTCTGAACCGGCGCACGCCTCGCTGCGTGGCCACGTCGAGCACGTCGCCGGCGCCAATCACGCCAACCTGCTGGGCCGCCGCTTCGCCGACCGCATCGTCGCCGGCGTCCGCCACGTGCTGGCGATCGGCTGAGGCTCAGCCCAGCAGGCTCGGGAGTTCGCTCAGGCTGGTCAGAACGCCATGAGCGCGCGCCGCCTCGGGCTGCTCGGCGTGCAGCACGCCCCACGGCCCGCGACGGATCAAATAGGCCCGCATGCCGGCGTCCAGCGCAGGGAGCACGTCGTTGTCCAATCGGTCGCCGACATAGGCGATCTCGTCCGGCGCCAAGCTCGCGAGTTCGGCGACCTTGGCGAAGAACGCGAGCGACGGCTTCTCGACGCCCCAGGCGGCTGAGGTGGCCACATGGTCGGCGGGTACGCTGCAGGCGATCAACGCCGCCTCCGCTTCCGCCGGCTGGTTGCCTGCGACGCCCACCGCCAAGCCGTGTCCTCGCAAGGCCTTCAGAGTTGAGAGGGCATCGGGATAGAAGTCGCCCGGCCGGATGGAATATGCGGGTCGCAGACCGCCACGCTCCGCCGCCGCAAACTCAGGGGCGAAGTGCTCGAACACCGTGCGGTGGTGCTGGCCGCGGGCGATCACCGCGCCTAGCACGCCGAGGAAGGTGAGCCTGGGAACACTCAGCCAGTCCGCCAGCTCGCCCCAATGCCGTGTCTCGTCGATCAGCGTCTCGCCCACATCGAAGAACACCGCCCGGATCGCCATCGTCGCCTCCCGCATGACCCGTCCAATCGAGCGGAGAGGGTTAGACCTCCCGCTGGACTGCGCCCAGCGCCGCCTGCAGGCGGATGAGCGCGAGGGTCTGGACCTCCACCGCGGGCTCCGCCGCGAGCAGCGGACAACTGACGCCCTGTGGACCATGCAGCGCGGGCAGGGCGCCGCGCAGACTGGCGGGCACGCGGGCGAGCGCGCGGCGCTCGGCGTTCGGCAGGGACGCCGCGAGGCCGGCCAGTGAGCGTACGGTCATGCCAGGGCTCGACACGCGGATTTCGTAGCGGCCGTCCCAGACAACGCCGGCGCCCGCCGTCAGGCCTATCGGCGCCAATCCTCTGCGCGCGGTTTCGCCAGGCTCGCGGGAAAGGCGCACGACCTCGGCGTCTGCCGCGCATCGCGCGCCG
>NZ_JAUXZW010000242.1 GCF_030693805.1 Phenylobacterium sp. | reverse complement strand
GCGGCGATGCAGGCACGCCGTGAAGCCTGCAAGGCAGACCCAGAGAAATGCCGCCGGGAGCAGGCGGCGATGCGCGAAAAAATGTGCGCGCAGAATCCGGAGCGGTGCAAGGAGATGAAGGCGAAGATGGAGCAGCGCCGCGAAGTCTGCAAGGCCGATCCGGAAAAGTGCCGCAAGGAACATCAGGCGCGTGCTGCCGAGCATTTCAAGAAAACCGATGCTGACGGCAACGGCAGCCTGTCGCGCGCCGAGGCCGAAAAAGGCATGCCGCGTCTGGCCCGCCATTTCGACATGATCGATGCCAACAAGGACGGCCAGTTGTCGGTCGAGGAATTGACCTCAGCGCGCAAGGCGCACGGTGCCAAAGCTCCGGGTAAATCCTGAGCCCGCGGTAACGGCGGGAGCGCGATCCGGCATGTTGCGGCGCACCCTCGCTGTTGTGTTGTGCGCACTGGTAACTTTGCCGGCGCTGGCGCGTCCGCTGGGTTTTGAGGATGCCCGGCATCTGCTGAACCGTACCGGATTTGCTGCCAACACGCCGGAAATCAGTGAATTCGCGCAACTGACGCGCGAGGCCGCGGTGGCGCGTTTGCTGGGCTGGACGGACAGGCCGCCGGTGACAGCTGCGCCGGATTGGACGCAGGCGCCTTATGAACCGCCACAGCGCCCGGCGCTGATGAGTGACGCGGAGCGCAAGGAATACCAGCGCCGTCTGGTCAGCGAGGGGCGCGACCTGAAAGCCTGGTGGATGGCAGAAATGCTGACCACGACCTCGCCGCTGACCGAAAAAATGGTGCTGTTCTGGCACAACCATTTCACTTCCAGCCTGCGCAAGGTGCGCATGCCGCAGCTGATGTACCGGCAGCACATGACACTGCGCCGGCATGCGCTGGGCAATTTCCGCGAACTGCTGCAAGCCATGGCGCGTGATCCGGCGATGCTGATCTATCTGGACGGTGTGGCCAGCCGCAAGGGGCAGCCCAATGAAAATTTTGCGCGTGAATTGATGGAGCTGTTCACGCTGGGCGAAGGACGTTACAGCGAACAGGATGTCAAGGAGGCGGCGCGGGCCTTCACCGGCTGGAGCATAGACCGCGACACCGGTGAATTCCTGTTCCGCCACGCGCTGCACGATGACGGCGTCAAAACCGTGCTCGGCGTCAGCGGCCCGCATGACGGTAACGCCGTGCT
>NZ_JAUXZW010000241.1 GCF_030693805.1 Phenylobacterium sp. | reverse complement strand
CGGCGCGGGCGCGGCGGCCTGGGTCGCGGCGCGGGCCGCGGCAGCCTCGGCTTCAGCGCGGCCGCGCGCTTCGGCGGCGGTGCGTTCGGTGTGTTCGCGAGCCAGTTCGATGGCGCGTTGACGGGCCTGCAGTTCCTCGCTGGACAGACCGCCGTCGGCGCTGCGCGCCGGGCGCGGGCCCTGGCCGGGGGCCGGGCGCGTATCGACGACCCGCTTCTCCGCCGACGAGGGCGCAGCCAGGTTGCCGCCGCCCGGCACATGGGTGCGCGCGCGCTTGGTCTCCACCACAACCGTCTTGGAACGGCCGTGGCTGAAGCTCTGCTTGACCGTGCCCGCGCTGACCGACCCCGCGCCGCGGGGCTTGAGGGTCAGAGGCGCGCGACCGCCCGGGGCGGAGGATCGGCCGTTGTCGTTGTCGTCGCTCATGCGCTCGCTTTACTCACCGACCGGACCAATGCCCGGCCAAAAGGATCGATCATTCATACGCAGCGCGCGGGGCGACATGCGTCCCGTCCGCCGCTGAAGGCTCCTCGCACCAACTCTCTGGAACGAGCGGGCTAAAGCCTGAGAACCGCAGAACGTCGGAACCCCAACGCTCGGCGGCGCGCCCCGCAAGGAAGGCGGTGTGTATCACATTCTCCAGCCCTAAGGCCAAACCCAATTCCTCAGCATTCGCGGCGCCGAACAGGCGCGGCGGGCTGGATTGCCGGCGGGCGAGGTTCAAAAGCTTGCGCCGGCCGTCTTCGGCGCCGTCGGCGGCCTCGATCATCCAGGCGCAGCGCCCTGACGAAATCGCGGCGGAGACCTTCTCGAACCCAGAGGTAAGGTCGCCCGCCCGGCGCGCAAGCCCAAGTCCGGCCAGCAGCCGTTTTTTGAGCAGGGCCGTCACCAGTCCGGAAAGGTCGGGCGGGACGACGAGCTTGGCCTTGGCCGCCCGCGAGAACTGATTGCGCTGCGCGGCCGCATCCAGCGACTTTCGGTCGGCCGCCACCCACAGGCCGCGCCCCGGCAGCTTGCGCGCCAGGTCGGGCGTCACCACGCCGCCCGGACCGGGGACGAAGCGGATCAGCCGCGCCTCGTCCATCACCTCGCCCGAGACGATGTCGCGCCGTTCGCGAGCGCCCAGCGGCGCCGCAGCGGCGTGCGCCGTCTCCAGGTCCGGTTCGCGTTCCGGCGCGTCGGATGAAGCGGTGCTAGGCGTCGCGGGCCTCGCCTTCCATCTCGGCGACGGCGAAGACCTGGCTGTCGTCTATCTCGGAGTCGCCGCCGGCCTCCAGCTCGGCCTCAGGTTCCGGCTCCGGCTCGGGTTCCGGCTCGACCCAGCCCATCGCCACGCGGGCGCGCATGATCAGCAGCTCGGCGTCCTGCGGGTCCAGGTTGAAGGACTCCAAGACGCCCGGCTCGCGCACCCGCTCGCCGCCCTTGGCTTCGAACCAGCCGCGCAGGTCGTCGGGCACCAGGCCCGCCAAGTCCTCGACGGTCTTCACGTCGCCGGCGCCCAGGGCCACGGCCATCGGCAGGGTGACGCCCTCGATCTCCAGCAGGCCGTCCTCGACGCCCAGCTCGCGGCGCTTGGCGTCGTACTCGGCGGCCTCGCGGTCCAGCCAGTCACGGGCGCGGGCCTGGATCTCTTCGCCGGTGTCCTCGTCGAAGCCTTCGATGGAGGCGATCTCCGAGGCGTCGACGTAGGCGACGTCCTCGACGGTGGCGAAGCCTTCGGTGACCAGCAGCTGGGCGATCACCTCGTCGACATCCAGCGACTCCTGGAACAGCGCGGTGCGTTCGGCGAACTCGCGCTGACGGCGCTCGCTCTCCTGGCTCTCGGTCATGATGTCGATCTGCCAACCGGTCAGCTGGCTCGCAAGACGGACGTTCTGGCCGCGGCGGCCGATGGCCAGCGACAGTTGTTCGTCGGGGACCACGACTTCGACGCGCTCGTCCTCCTCGTCCATCACCACCTTGGAGACTTCGGCCGGGGCCAGGCCGTTGACGATGAAGGTCGCCTCGTCCGGGCTCCACTGGATGATGTCGATCTTCTCGCCCTGCAGTTCGGCGACCACCGCCTGCACGCGGCTGCCGCGCATGCCGACGCAGGCGCCGACGGGGTCGATCGAGCTGTCGTTGGAGATCACCGCCATCTTGGCGCGGCTGCCCGGATCGCGGGCCACGGCGCGGATCTCGATGACGCCGTCGTAGACCTCGGGGACCTCCTGGGCGAACAGCTTGGCCATGAAGCCGCCGTGGGCGCGGGAGAGCAGGATCTGCGGGCCCTTGGTCTCGCGCCGCACGTCGTAGATGTAGCAGCGGATGCGGTCGCTGATGTTGAAGTTCTCGCGTGGGATCGACTGGTCGCGGCGCATGATGCCCTCGCCGCGGCCGAGGTCGACGACCACGTTGCCGTATTCCACGCGCTTGACCACGCCGTTGACGATCTCGCCAACCCGGTCCTTGAATTCCTCGTACTGGCGTTCGCGCTCGGCCTCGCGGACCTTCCCGGTCACCACTTGCCTGGCCATCTGCGTCTGCACCCGGCCGAACTCGAAGGGCGGCAGGATCTCTTCGTAGGTCTTGCCGACCACCGCGTCCTTGTCGTCGCGCTTGGCGTCGGCCAGGCGGATGACGCCCATCGGCTCGGCGGCCGGCGTCTCCTCGTCGACCGGCTCGAACACCGCGTCGTCGGCGATCACCGTCACCACCCGCTTGACGATCGTCTCGCCGGTCTTGGGATCGATGTGCACGCGGATGTCGTGCTCGGCGCCGTAGCGGGCGCGGGCGCCCTTCTGGATCGCTTCCTCGATCGCCTCGATGACGATCTCCTTGTCGATCGATTTCTCGCGCGCGACCGCCTCGGCGATCTGCAGCAGTTCAAGCCGGTTGGCGGAGATGCCGGTCAGGCTCATGGGGTGGACCCTTCTACTCGGACGTCTGTTGGGGTTCGGATTGCAGGCGCTGGGCGCGTTGCGCGGCCCCGCGTTTCATCAGGTCGTCGGTCAGCATCAGCTTGGCCTCGACGATCCAGGCGAATGGGATCAGGGCGGTGTGGTCCTCGCCCTCCAGGTCGATGGCGACGTCGGTTCCCTCGACGCCGGCCAGCAGGCCCTTGAAGCGCTTGCGGCCCTCGGCGAGCCGGTCCAGCTCCAGCCGCGCCTCCAGGCCCTCGTAGGCTTCGAAGTCCTTGAGACGGGTCAGCGGGCGGTCGATGCCAGGCGAGGAGACCTCGAGCACATATTCGCCGCTGATCGGGTCGGCGGCGTCCAGCACTTCGGAGAAGGCCCGCGACAGGCGCGTGCAGCCCTCGACGTTCATCTCGCCTTCCGGAGTCTCGGCCATGACCTGCAGCCGGCGCTGTTCCTTGCCGGCCATCAGCCTCAGGCGCACGATCTCGTAGCCGGCCGCCTCCGCCACGGGGTCGAGCAGCTCCAGCAGGCCCAGATCTTCGGCGGTCTTGCCGCGCATCAGCTACGCCGTTCCTCCGGCAAATAAAAAAGCGGCCGGGCCGGAGCCCGCCGCTCGTAGGCGTCTTTCGACGCTAACGGACGATGTTGAGAGGAATATAGGCCGCAAAACGCGCTTTGTCAGCCCTCTTGGTCGCGACGGGGCCGCACAGTGGGCGCCCATCCGCGGCGATTCGCGCATCCCGGCGCGCGAGCGGCCTTTCGTTAAGCCGTCGCATGGTTCAGAGAGCGCGCCTCCTCCCCAACTATTTCCAAGGCCCCTTTTACATGGACCTCTCCAAGATCCCCGTCGGCGTCAACCCGCCGTACGACGTCAACGCCGTCATCGAGATCCCGCAGGGCGGCGAACCGGTGAAGTACGAGATGGACAAGGCCAGCGGCGCAATCTTCGTCGACCGCTTCCTGCACACCGCGATGTTCTATCCCGGCAACTACGGCTTCATCCCGCACACCCTGGCGGACGACGGCGACCCGATGGACATCCTGGTGGTCGGCCCGACGCCGGTGGTGCCCGGCGCGATCATCCGCTGCCGGCCGATCGGCACGCTGATGATGGTCGACGAGGCCGGCGGCGACGAGAAGGTGCTGGCGGTGCCGGTGGATGCGCTGCACCCGTTCTATGTGGGCGTGGAGTCCTGGCGCGGCCTGCCGGCCATCCTGACCGAGCAGATCGCCCACTTCTTCCAGCACTACAAGGACCTGGAAAAGGGCAAGTCCGTTGAGATCAAGGGCTGGGCGGATCCGGAAGAAACCGCCGAGCTGATCCGCGCCTCGATCGAGCGCGGCAAGACGGCCTAGGCCCGCCGAAAGTCGAGGAACACCGGAGCGCAGTCGCCCAGGCGTTTCTCCTCATAGCGCGTGGTGATGTGGTCGGCGGGCGGCTTGCGCCAGTCGTCGGCCGTCTGCGCCTCCCACTGGAACGCGGGGTTAGCGAGCATCCGCTCCAGCGCCCAGTCCACATAGCCCGCCACGTCGCTGGCGAAGCGCAAGCTCCCTCCCGGCGCCAGCAGGCGGGCGAAATCGTCGATCGTCTCGCCCTGCACGAGCCGGCGCTTGTGATGCCGCGACTTCGGCCAGGGGTCGGGGAACAGCACGAAGATGCGCGCCAGACTGGCGTCGGGCAGCCGCGCCATCAACTCGCGCGCGTCGCCGTGGTGGACGCGCACATTGCCCAGGCCCGCCTCGTCGATGTGCCGCAGCGCGCTGGCGACCCCGTTGTGGAACGGCTCGGCGCCCAGCAGCAGGACATCCGGATGGCGCGCGGCCTGGCCGGCGAGATGCTCGCCGCCGCCGAAGCCGATCTCCAACCACGCCTGTTGGGCGCCGGCCATCAGCGTCCTGGGATCGAAGTCGCCGGGCGGCGGACTGATCTGCGGCAGCAGCGTCTCCATCAGCGCGGCCTGACGCGGCTTGATCGGCCGCGACTTCAGCCGGCCATAGGAACGCAGCGGCGGGTGCGTGGGGTCTTCCATGCCCCGCCTCGCGGGCCGACCTCTAGGCGATCGCCTTGAGCGCGTCGGCGAGGTCGGTCTTTTCCCAGGAGAAGCCGCCTTCGTTGTCCGGCTGGCGGCCGAAGTGGCCGTAGGCCGCGGTGCGGCCGTAGATCGGACGGTTGAGGCCCAGATGCTCGCGGATGGCGCGCGGGGTCGCCCCGCCGATCAGCTCCGGCAGCAGCGCCTCCAGCTTGGCCGGATCGACTTCCCCGGTGCCGTGCAGGTCGACGTAGAACGACAGCGGCTGGGCGACGCCGATGGCGTAGCTGATCTGGATGGTGCACTTGCGCGCCAGGCCGGCCGCCACGACGTTCTTGGCCAGGTAGCGGCAGGCGTAGGCCGCCGAGCGGTCGACCTTGGTCGGGTCCTTGCCGGAGAACGCGCCGCCGCCGTGCGGGGCCGCGCCGCCGTAGGTGTCGACGATGATCTTGCGGCCGGTCAGGCCGGCGTCGCCATCAGGTCCGCCGATGACGAAGCGGCCGGTGGGGTTGACGTGCCAGCGGGTCTTCTTGGTCAGCAGGCCGGCCGGGAACACGCCCTCGACGTAGGGGCGGATCAGGGCGGCGAGGCGCTTGGGCGTCGCGATCTGGTCGCCGATGCGCTTCTTGTGCTGGGTCGAGACGACGATCTGCAGGACTTCGACGGGGACGTCGTTCTCGTAGCGCAGGGTGACCTGGCTCTTGGCGTCCGGCTCGAGGTCCGCGCACTCGCCGGAGTGACGCACTTCCGCCAGCCGGCGCAGGATGTCGTGGGAATATTGCAGCGTCGCCGGCATCAGTTGAGGCGTCTCGCTCGAGGCGTAGCCGAACATGATGCCCTGGTCGCCAGCGCCTTCGTCCTTCGTCGCGCCCGCATCCACGCCCTGGGCGATGTCGACCGACTGGGGATGCAGGTGGCAGGCGTACTTGGCCTTGGCCCAGTGGAAGCCCTTCTGTTCGTAGCCGATGTCCTTGATCGCCTCGCGGACCTTGGGCTCGAGCGTCGAGATGATGTCGCGGGTCAGGGCCTTGTTCTCGGCCGCCGAGCCGCCCGGCCGGCCGGCTCGGACTTCGCCCGCCAGCACGATGCGGTTGGTGGTGACCAGGGTCTCGCAGGCGACGCGCGCTTCAGGTTCAGCGGCGAGGAAGGCGTCCACCACGGTGTCGGAGATGCGATCGGCGACCTTGTCGGGGTGACCCTCGGACACGCTCTCGCTGGTGAAGATGTAGTTGGAACGGCTCACTGTCGCAGGTCTCCGGTCAATCGGGACCGCCAGGCGGCGGTCCGTCAAAAGGCCGCCAGACCAATAAAGAAATCTTTATGTCCCGCAAGCTGCGCGGCGGGAATCAGGCGTCTTCGGCCTGTTCAGGCTCCGCCAGGACGCGAACAAGCTCAAGGATGCGGCGTCGAACGCGAGGCCGGCGGATGTTCGGGAAGCTGGCCGCCAGCTCCATCCCTTCCGGCGTCAGCAGGAAATCGTGCACAGACTGGCGCTCGCCGATGGTCTCCGCAGCCTCGACCGCGCCTGGGTCGCCCAGGCCCTCGTAGAAATAGCCGATGGTGGTCTGCAGGGCGCGGGCCATCTCCCAGAGCTTGGAGGCGCTAACCCGATTGGCGGCGCGCTCATACTTCTGCACCTGCTGGAATGTCAGGCCGATCGACTCCGCCAACCGTTCCTGACTGACGCCGAGTTCCCGACGCCGGAGCCGGATCCGCAGCCCCACATGTCGGTCAACGGGATTTGGGGCGCGCTCAAGTTCGTTTTCCTTGGCCATGCTTCCCCTTTAGACGAACCATCCCAATCCGCAAAACGCGGTTTTTTGCTTACAACGCACGGCTGCGCCGTAACCATCGCGGCACTACCGTAAGCAATGAAATCAGCAGCATGCCGACGAAAATGGCGTCGCCCCAGTGGCTGTAGACCGTTGCGCGGACGATCGGCGGCAGACGTGAGTCGATAACGCTGGCCCGGCCCATTTCGAGCCGTGTTCCGGGGACGATTTCACCGCGGGCGTCGATGATCGCCGAAACCCCGGTCGGCGTCGCCCGAACGATGGGCGCACCTTCCTCGATGGCGCGGTAGCTGGCGAGATTCAGGTGCTGCAGCGGCCCGCTTGTCACTCCAAACCAGGAGTCGTTGGAGATGTTGAGGATCCAACGCGGCCTCGGCGCGCCGGCGCGCGTGGCCCTGGAGGTGAACCCGGGAAACAGCGCCTCGTAGCAGATCAACGGCTGCACCGCCGGCAAGCCTGCGGGCGTCATCGGGCGCGGCGGCGGCCCGGCGGCGAAGTCGCCAGGCATGTGCACCAGGCTGCGCAGGCCCATGCGCGTGGCGAGTTCGCCGAGCGGCAGGAATTCCCCGAACGGCACCAAGCGGTGCTTGTCGTAGACGCCGGAGATCTGCAGGCCGCCCGCCACGCGGCGGAAGGCGATCAGGCTGTTGAAATAGAGCGTCTCGGCCCGGGCGCGCGGCTCCGCGCGGTTGGCGCCCATCATCAGCGTCTGGCCGGGTTTGAGCGCCTGGGTCAGGCGTCGCGCGTAGGGCGAGCCTGGGGCCATCAGGTCATTGATCACCACAGGCAGAGCGCCTTCCGGCCAGATCACCAGATCGGGCTGGCCTGGCGCGCCACGCTGGGTGAGGTCGAGATAGGTGGCGAAGATCTGTTCGAGGTTCTCCGGCCGCCACTTGTCCTTCTGGTCGATGTCGGCCTGGACGACGCGGATCAGCGGGCCGTCCGGCGGACCCAGCGGCTGGGCCAGGCGCCATGCGCCGGCGGCGTAGAGGGTCACCAGCGCGACGGCCGCCAAACCGACGGCGATCATGCGGCGGCGGCGCGGCGACTTGTCGAAGGCCAGCGCCGGCGCGGCGGCGATCGCCACGGTCAGCCAGGTGAGTCCATACGCGCCCATCGCCGCGGCGGCCTGGGACGGCGGCGATCCGGCGCGCCAGGTCTCGCCGGGCAGGTTCCAGGGAAAGCCGGTGAACAGGTGGCCGCGCAACCACTCGAGTGCGGCGAAGGCGCCGGCGAACACCAGCACCCGGCTGACGCCCCGCACGCCGGCCAGCCGATACAGCCAAAGCGCCGCGCCCCAGAACAACGCCAGGCCGGCGGACATCAAGGCCAGCGCGAACGGGGCCATCCAGCCCTGTTCGGCGGCGTCGACCATGAACGCCTCGACCACCCACCAGACGCTGATCGAGAAATAACCGACGCCGGCCAGCCATCCGCGGAAGAAGGCCGAGCGCAGGGGTCGTGGCCCGGCGTTGTCGGCGCAGGCCAGCATCACCGCATAGCCCAGCAGGCCAGGGAGCAGGCCGAACGGCGGATGCGCCAGCCCGGCTGCGAGACCGGCGGCGAGGGCCGCCAGCCGAATCCGCCAGGCCGTGGTCAGGCGGATCACGCGCGATCACGCGTCGAGTTCGACGATCGGCGCCGTCGGCGGCCGGTGGACACGCACCCGCTTCACCCGGCGCGGGTCGGCGGCGGCGACCTCGAAGGCGAAACCGCCGGGGTGCGGGATGCGCTCGCGCGGCCTGGGGACGCGCCCGGCCAGCACGGTCACCAGGCCCGCCACCGTGTCGATCTCCTCGTCGACGTCGGGAGGCGCGAGATCGACGCCGCCCATGGCCGCTTCCAGATCCTCGACCAGCACCCGGCCGTCGACCATCCAGCCGCCCTCGTCCTCGACGATCGGCGGGCCGGCGTCATCGGCCTCGTCGTGCTCATCGGCGATTTCGCCGACCAGACGCTCGAGCAGGTCCTCCAGGGTCACCAGGCCGTCGGTGCCGCCGAACTCGTCGATCACCAGCGCCATGTGGCTATGGCTGGAGCGCATCAGGCCGAGCAGCTCGGAGGCGCGCATGGAGACCGGCACGTACAGCGCCTTGCGCACCAAGTGGCGGCGGCGCTGCAGAACGGGATCGCGCGGCTTCGGCCGGCGCGAGGGCGCGGCGGCCAGCAGCTTGAAGATGTCCTTCACGTGCACGACGCCCACCGGATCGTCGAGGTTCTCGCGATAGACCGGCATGCGCGAATGTTCGGCCTCGGCGAAGTGGGCGACCACTTCCTCGAAGGTGCAGGTCATATCCAGCGCCAGGATGTCCGCGCGGGGCTTCATCACGTCCTCGACCCGCAGGTCGTGGAACGCCTGGGCGTGCTCCACCAGATCCTCGGACGCCCGGTTGGGCTCGAGCAGCGGCAGCGGAGGCTCGACGCCGAGCTTCAGCAGCATCCGGCCGAGGAAACCGCGCCAGCCGCCCGGCTTGCGGGGCGGCCCGGACGGGCGCGAATCGTCGGTGTCAGCCATGGTCTCCCTGTTCCGCCGCGTAGGGATCAGGGACCCCCAGCGTGGCGAGAATGGCGCGCTCGAGGCCTTCCATAGCTTCGGCCTCGACGTCGCTCATATGGTCGTATCCTAAGAGATGCAGCATGCCGTGCGCCACCAGATGCTGCAGGTGGTGGCCCAACGGCTTTCCCTGCTCCACAGCCTCGCGGGCGCAGACGCCGTAGGCCAGCGCCACGTCGCCCAGATGATGCTCGGGATTGTCGGGCGCCGGGAAGGACAGCACATTGGTCGGGCCCGGCTTGTCACGGAAGCGCGCGTTGAGTTCGGCCACCGCCTCGTCGTCGGTGAGCAGGATGGCCGCCGCGTCATCGGCGTCGCCCTCCGGCGCCATGGCCAGCGCGGCGCGCGCGGCGTCACGCACCAGATCGGCGGCTTGCGGTACGGCGGCGGCCCATTCGTCCGCCTCGATCTCGACGTCGATCAACCGACGCGCCCGCGCTTGGCCGCATCGGCCTCATAGGCGCGCACGATGCGCTCGACCATGGGATGGCGAACCACGTCCTCGACGGCGAAGCGGGTGACGCCGACGCCCTCCACCCCGTCCAGCAGGCTGACGGCGTGGGCGAGGCCCGAGTCGTTCTGATTGACCAGATCGACCTGGCTGGGGTCGCCGGTCACCGCCATGCGCGCGCCCTCGCCCAGGCGGGTGAGCAACATCTTCATCTGCAGGCGCGAGGTGTTCTGCGCCTCGTCGACGATGACGAAGGCGTGGCTGAGCGTGCGGCCGCGCATGAAGGCCACCGGCGCGACCTCGATCTCGCCCTTCTCGCGACGACGGCGGAGCTGCTCGCCGCCGAGGATGTCGGTGAGCGCCTCCCAGACCGGCGCCATGTAGGGATCGACCTTCTCGGTGAGGTCGCCGGGCAGGAATCCCAGCCGCTCGCCCGCCTCCACCGCCGGGCGGGTGACCACCAGCCGGTCGACGTCGCCGCGCAGCAGCAGGCCAGCGCCGTGCGCCACGGCGAGGAAGGTCTTGCCGGTGCCGGCGGGACCCAGACCGAACACCAGTTCGCAGTTGCTGAGCGCCTGCAGATAGCGGGCCTGGGCCGCGGTCTTCGGCGACACCGGGCCGCGACGGCCGATCGGCAGGGTTCCGAGAAGGCCGCCGCCGGAGCCTGCGGGCTGGCCCGCGCGAGCCTGGCCTATGGCGACGCGCACATCGGCCTCGGCGATCTCCAGGCCCTTGTCGGCGCGTTCGGCGATGGTCTGCACGGCGCGCTTGGCGGCGGCGCGGGCGCGGGAGTCGCCGTCGACCGAGACCCCGCCGCCGGGAGTCTCCATCAGAACGCCGAACGCGTCTTCGATCAGCGCCGTGTGGCGGCTGTTGGCGCCGGTCACCGCGCGCACCGCGGCGTCGGACAGGGAAATGAATTCGGGCGCGCGACTCACGCAGTCTCCAAGACGCGGGCGCCGACCAGGCTGTTGGGGCCGGCGCGGTTGATCTCCACAGCAACGATCTGGCCGATCAGACGATCCGGCGCTTCCAGATAGACCGCCTGGAGATAGGGGCTGCGGCCGATGATCTGGCCGGGGTAGCGGCCGGACTTCTCGAACAGCACCGGCAGCACCTTGCCGGCCTGGGCCGCGTTGAACGCGCGCTGCTGGGTTTCCAGCAGCGCTTGCAGCCGGGCCAGACGCTCGGATTTGACGTCCTCGGGCACCTGTCCCGGCATGGCGGCGGCGGGGGTGCCGGGGCGCGGCGAGTACTTGAACGAGAAGGCGCCGGCGAAGCCGACCGCGCGGATCAGGTCCAGGGTCGCTTCGAAGTCCTCCTCGCGCTCGCCCGGGAAGCCGACGATGAAGTCGCTGGACAGCGCCAGGTCCGGGCGCGCGGCGCGGATCCGTTCGACCAGGGCGAGATAGGATTTGGCGCCGTGGCCGCGGTTCATCGCCCGCAGGATCCGGTCCGATCCCGACTGCACCGGCAGGTGCAGATAGGGCATCAGCGCCTCGACCTCGCCGTGGGCGGCGATCAGGGCGTCGTCCATGTCGCGCGGATGGCTGGTGGTGTAGCGGATGCGGTCGAGGCCCGGGATCGCCGCCAGGCGGCGCACGAGGCCGGCGAGGCCGCCCTCCGCGCCGTCATAGGCGTTGACGTTCTGGCCCAGCAAGGTGACCTCGCGGACACCGCGCTCGGCCAGGCCGCGGGCCTCGGTCTCGATGTCGGCGGCGGGGCGCGACCACTCGGCGCCACGGGTATAGGGCACCACGCAGAAGGTGCAGAACTTGTCGCAGCCCTCCTGCACGGTGAGGAAGGCGGTGACGCCGGACGGACGACGGGCCGGCAGGGCGTCGAACTTGGCCTGCGGCTCGAAATCGCAGGCGAGGCTCTCGCCGCGGGCCCGATGGGTGCGGGCGATCAGCTCGGGCAACTGGTGATAGGCCTGCGGTCCGACGACCAGGTCGACGGCGGGCTGGCGGCGCATGATCTCCTCGCCCTCGGCCTGGGCGACGCAGCCGGCGACGGCGACGGTCATCACCTCGCCGGCCTCGGCGCGGGCGAGCTTCATCAGCCGGATCTGGCCGAGTTCGGAGTAGACTTTCTCGGTGGCCTGGTCGCGGATGTGGCAGGGGTTGAGCACCGCCAGGGCGGCGTCGTCCGGCCGGTCCGACATCGCATAGCCGAGCGGGGCCAGCACATCGGCCATCCGCTCGCTGTCATAGACGTTCATCTGACAGCCGTAGGTCTTGATGTAGAGACGCCTGGCCGGCGGAGCAGCGGACATGGCGCTGGTTATGGGGTTGGCGACAAGGCGGCGCAACCCACGGTCCCGCTACTCCTCGATCGGCAGGCCGTAGAGCTCCAGCCGATGGTCGACCAGCTTGAAGCCCAGGCGCCGCGCGATCGCCTCCTGCAGGGCCTCGATCTCGGGGTCGACGAACTCCACCACCTTGCCCGTCTTCATGTCGATCAGGTGGTCGTGGTGGACGTCCGTGGCCTCCTCGTAGCGCGAGCGGCCGTCGCGGAAGTCGTGGCGCGAGATGATCCCCGATTCCTCGAACAGACGGACGGTGCGGTACACCGTGGCGATCGAGATGTGCGGATCGACGCCGTGCGCCCGGCGATGCAGCTCCTCCACATCCGGGTGGTCATGCGCTTCGGACAGCACGCGCGCGATGACGCGGCGCTGCTCAGTCATCCGCATGCCCTTTTCCAGGCAAAGCTTTTCGATCCGGTCGGACACGATTTTCTCCGGCGTTCAGGCGTGAAGCATACGACTACGGGAGCGCGGCGTTAAGGTCGATACGCATCACGAACGCATCGACCTCCTCGCCGCCAGGACGGCTGTAATAGCCGCGGCGCGTGGCGATCCGCCGAAATCCCAGGCCGGCGTACAGCGCCTCGGCGGCGGGGTTGTCGACGGCGACCTCCAGGAAGGCGGCCGTGGCTCCGGCCTGGGCCGCCGCGAGCAGGGCCGCCTGGACGAGCGCGTGCGCCACGCCCCGCCGCCGCGCCTGCGGATCGACGGCGATGGTCAGCACTTCGCAGTCGTCGGCGACCACGCGGCACAGCATCATACCCACGGGCCCCGGCGCCTC
>NZ_JAUXZW010000217.1 GCF_030693805.1 Phenylobacterium sp. | reverse complement strand
CCCGCCTTCGCCAGCGTGATCGTGATCGCCGCCGTCAACGTCGTCTTCCCATGGTCCACGTGACCAATCGTCCCGATGTTGCAGTGCGGCTTATTGCGTTCAAACTTTTCCTTGGCCATCAGGGTCCTGCCGGCGTTCTTTAAAGTGCTCGTTGAAGGGATGGAGCGGGTAGCGGGAATCGAACCCGCATCCTCAGCTTGGAAGGCTGCTGCACTACCATTGTGCTATACCCGCAAGCTCACGCGGGATCGCCGCAATTCTCCTCGTCTTTCGGCGCGTGGTGGGGGAAGCAGGACTCGAACCTGCGAAGGCGTACGCCAGCGGATTTACAGTCCGCCCCCTTTGCCGCTCGGGACATTCCCCCGCGCGCCTGGAGCCGCCTCAGAAGCCCGCACAAAACCCTCCGCCCTCGATCGCGACCAGTGCTATCAGCGGCGAAGGCCAGTCGGCCCCCGATTTGGAGCGCGTCTTATAGTGTCCTCCCCTGCCGAACGCAACGCGCCCCGAAACAGCCGTGGACAAGGGTTCAAGGGGCGCCCGCATCACCGCCGCGAAAGCGTTTCCGACGAGTGGTTGTGGGGGTGGCACGCGGTTGAAGCGGCCCTGGCCAATCCCCTGCGCGAGCCGGCCGAAAAGCTGATGGCGACGCCGGAGCGCGCGGCGCGAATCGAGGCCCGGTTCGGCCGCCAGCCGGAGCTGCAGCGCGTCGACAATGCGGCCATCGCCCAGGTTCTGCCCAACGGCGCGGTGCACCAGGGCGTGGCGCTGAAGGCGCCCCTGCTGGAATCGGCTGACCTCGCCAGCTTCGAGGCGAAGCCCGGCGCGGTGCTGCTGGTGCTGGACCAGGTGACCGATCCGCAGAACGTCGGCGCGATTATGCGCTCGGCCGCAGCGCTGGGCGCCGCGGGCCTGATCCTGCAGGACCGCCACGCGCCGAAGCTCACCGGCGCGCTGGCCAAGGCCGCCGCCGGAGCGGTGGACGTGGTGCCGACCGCGCGCGTGGTGAACCTGTCGCGCGCGCTGGAAGAGCTCGAGAGCTCGGGATGGCGCGCCGTCGGCCTCGACGGCGCTGCCGAACGCACGCTCGACGCCGTGCTGGACGGCGGCCCGGTGGTGCTGGTCCTGGGCTCGGAGGGCGACGGCCTGCGACGGCTGGTGGCCGAGCACTGCGACGAGCTGGCCCGCATCCCGATGCCCGGGGGCTTCGAAAGCCTGAACGTCTCGGCGGCGGCGGCCATCGCCTTGTACGAGGCGGCCAGGCCGCGCCGATAAGGCCGCCCTTGCGAGGAATTCGCGCCTGTCGCATTGAGACGCCATGCTCGCAGAACTGACCAGCCCCGCCGCCCTATCGGCCCTGTTCCAGGTGCTGATGATCGACCTGG
>NZ_JAUXZW010000216.1 GCF_030693805.1 Phenylobacterium sp. | reverse complement strand
GGGCGCTTGGCTTTGCGCGGGGCGGCCTGGGACGGCGCGGCCATGGCGAGCGCGGCGGCCGCCAGCATCAGGGTGCGGATCATGCGATATTGGTAAACGCAGGCCGCGCGCGCCGCCAGTCCAAAGCTCAGCGCGCCGCGGCCTTCGCCGCCAGTCTGTCGGTGACCCGCGTGCTCACGAACTTCGACACGTCGCCCCCCAGTTGGGCGATCACCTTGACCAAGCTGGAGGAGATCGCCTGGTGCTTGGGATCGGCCATCAGGAACACTGTCTCCACCTCACGGTCGAGTTGCTGGTTCATGGCGGTCATCTGGAATTCGTACTCGAAGTCGGCTGAGGTGCGCAGGCCGCGCACGATGATGTCGGCCCCGACCTCGCGGGCGTAGTGGATCAGCAATCCCGAGAAAGGCTGCACGACGATCTTGTCGCCTGCGCCGATCGCCTCGCACTCGGCGACGATGATCGCCACCCGTTCTTCGAGGGTGAACAGTGGTCCCTTGCCCTCATTACGCGCGACGCCGATGACCAGCTTGTCGACCAGCTTCACCGCGCGACCGATGATATCGGTATGCCCGTTGGTGAACGGATCGAAAGTGCCCGGATAAAGACCGACGCGGCTCATGCAGCCCATTCCCCCTACTTGCGCCCGCTTCGGCTTTCGCCGCGCGCCGTTCTGTTGGCAAGCCAATTCTTGCACGGCGGCAACGCATTACGGAAGGACGCTCTTGCTGAGGAGCAGCGATCAGGTTTCGTCGGTCGCCTCGGGCTCGTCGCCGTCCGCCACGTCGTCCTCCGGCTCCTCGCCAGCGTCAGCCAACCGTTCCACGGACACCACATGCTCGTCCTGGGCGGTGCGGAATATGGTGACGCCTTGGGTGTTGCGTCCGGCGATCCGCACCTGGCTGACAGGCGTGCGGATCAACTGACCGGCGTCGGTGACCAGCAGCAGCTGATCGCCGTCGTCGACCGGGAACGAGGCCACCAGCCGTCCGCCGCGCTTGGTCAGATCGTGGGCGATGAGCCCCTGCCCGCCGCGGCCCGTGCGCCGGTAGTCGTAGGCCGAAGTGCGCTTGCCGAAGCCTTCCGTGGACACGGTGAGGATGAACTCCTCGGCCGCACCCAGCTCGGCGATCCGTTCGACGCTGAGCGAGGTCATGCCTTCGCCTTCGGCGTCTTCTTCGTCGGGAACCACGGACTCTTCCGGCTCGCCGCTCTGGGCGGCCAGCATGGCCTTCTCGTGCCGCAGATAGGCGATGCGTTCGGCGGGCGTCGCGTCGACGCCGCGCAGGATGGCCATCGAGATCACCGAGTCCAACTCGGCCAGGCGCACGCCGCGCACGCCGGTGGACTCGCGGCCGGCGAACACCCGAACCTCGTCGACCGCAAAGCGGATGCAGCGGCCGAGCGCGGTGGTCAGCAACACGTCGTTGGCGGTGGTGCAGACGCCCACCCCCATGATCGCGTCGCCCTCATCGAGCTTCATGGCGATCTTGCCGTTGCGGTTGATCTGCACGAAGTCCGACAGTTTGTTGCGTCGCACACCGCCCGAGCGGGTGGAGAACATCACGTCGAACTGATCCCACGTCGCCTCGTCCTCGGGCAGCGGCAGGATCGAGGTGATGGTTTCGCCGGGTTCGATCGGCAGCAGGTTGATGAACGCCTTGCCGCGCGAGGTCGGTGTGCCGACGGGAAGGCGCCACACCTTGAGCTTGTAGACCTTGCCGCCGGACGAGAAGAACAACACCGGCGTGTGCGTGTTGGCCGAGAACACCCGGGTGACGGCGTCCTCTTCCTTCGTCGACATGCCCGAACGGCCCTTGCCGCCGCGATGCTGGGTCCGATAGGTGGCCAGCGACGTGCGCTTGACGTAGCCCGAGTGGGTCACGGTGATCACCATGTCCTCGCGGGTGATCAGGTCCTCGTCCTCGACGTCGGCGTCGCCTTCGACGATCTCGGTCCGGCGCGGCACGGCGAAGGCGGCGCGGACCTCGGTCAGCTCCTCGCGCACCACCGCCATGATCCGGTCGCGCGACGACAACATCTCCAGGTGACCGCTGATCGTGTCGGCCAGCGCACGCGCCTCGCCGAAGATCTCGTCGCGGCCAAGGCCCGTGAGCCGCGACAGCGTCAGCGCCAGGATGGCGCGGGCCTGTTCTTCCGTCAGGCGCACGCGGTCGCCGCCGACCAGTTGGGTGCGCGGATCGGCGATCAGCGCGATCAGGGGCATCATGTCGCCGGCCGGCCAGTCGCGTGCGACCAGGCGCTCGCGCGCCTCGGTCGGATCCTTCGACGAGCGGATGATGTGGATCACCTCGTCGATGTTGGCGACGGCGATGGCCAGACCAACCAACACGTGGCCGCGGTCGCGCGCCTTGTTGAGCTCGAACTTGATGCGGCGCACGACGACTTCCTCGCGGAAGTCGACGAAGGCCTTGAGCATGGTGTGCAAGCCCATCTGCTCGGGGCGGCCACGATTCAACGCCAGCATGTTGACCCCGAACGAGGTCTGCAGGGGCGTGAAGCGATAGAGCTGGTTCAGCAGCACCTCGGCCGAGGCGTCGCGCTTCAGCTCGACGACCACACGCATGCCGTCGCGGTCGCTTTCGTCGCGCAGGTCGGAGATCCCGTCGATGCGCTTCTCGCGCACGAGTTCGGCGATCCGCTCGACGAGGGCGGCCTTGTTCACCTGATAGGGAATCGCCGTGATGATGATCGCTTCGCGATCCTTGCGGAGCTCTTCGATGGCGGCCTTGCCGCGCATGATCACGGAGCCGCGCCCGCCCATCAGTGCGGTGCGGGCGCCGGTGCGCCCGATGATTTCGCCGCCGGTCGGGAAATCCGGTCCCGGCACGATGTCCAGCAGGTCTTCGTGGCTGATCTCGGGATTATCGATAAGGGCCAGACAGGCGTCGACGATCTCGCCCAGGTTATGCGGCGGGATGTTGGTGGCCATGCCGACGGCGATGCCGCCCGCGCCGTTGACCAGCAGGTTGGGGATCCGCGACGGCAGGACCGTCGGCTCGCTCTCCGAGCCGTCGTAGTTCTCCTTGAAGTCGACGGTGTCCTTGTCGAGGTCGGCCAGGATCGACATCGAGGCCTTGGTCAGGCGGCACTCGGTGTAGCGCATCGCGGCCGGCGGATCGTTGTCGACCGAGCCGAAGTTGCCCTGGCCGTCGATCAGCAACAGACCCATGGAGAACGGCTGGGCCAGCCGCACGAGGGTGTCGTAGATCGCGGTGTCGCCGTGCGGATGGTATTTGCCCATCACGTCGCCGACCACGCGGGCCGACTTCACATAGGAGCGATCCGGCGTGTGCCCCTGCTCGTTCATCGAGAACAGGATGCGCCGGTGCACCGGTTTCAGCCCGTCACGGACGTCGGGCAGCGCGCGGCTGACGATCACGCTCATGGCGTAATCGAGGTAGGAGCGCTTGAGCTCGTCCTCTATGGCGATAGGAGCGATGTCCCCGCGCCGGCTGTCGTCCGGAGGGGTCGTGGTTTCGTCGGTCAAGGGAGGGGTTCAGTCGTCAGAATCGGACACAGGAACTTGTTGGTTCTGTTAACATTGACAACCCCAGCGCGGCAACGTCCACCGGCCGCTCAAGCCCAGGAAAACGCCTCATGAGACTGATCGCCCTCAGCATCGCCGCGATTCTTGCGGCCGGCGCCGCCGTTGCGGCCGATTCGCCGGCCGCCGTGACCGTGGACGTGAAGAACGCCGCCGGCGAAAGCCTGGGCCAGGCGACTATCTCCCAGGCGCCGAACGGCGTCCTGGCGCGCTTCCAGCTCAAGGGCCTGACGCCAGGGTGGCACGGCCTGCATTTCCACGAGAAGGGCGACTGCTCGAAGGCCGACTTCACCAGCGCCGGCGGCCATGTCCACGACAAGGCGACGATCGTCCACGGCCTGCTGAACCCCGACGCCAACGATTCCGGCGACCTGCCGAACCTGTACGCCGGCGCCGACGGGACCGCGACCGCCGAGGTCTTTACCCCGTACGTGACGTTATCCGGCTCGACCGGGCGGTCGAAGCTCGCCGACGCTGACGGCTCGGCCATCGTGGTCCACGCCGCTCCCGACGACTATCGCACCCAGCCGATCGGCGGCGCCGGCGCGCGCATCGCGTGCGGTGTGATCGCCCCCGGCGCCTGATGTCGCTGATGCTCGGGGAGCCGGCGCCGTGGTTCACCGCGGCGACGCCTTCGAACCCGGAGTTCGCCCTCGACACAGCGGGCGGCCGCTTCGTGCTGCTGTGTTTCCTGCCCCCGGCGCCCGAGGCGCGCGTTCCGGCCATGCGTGCGGTTGCGGCCCGCCAGGCGTTGTTCGACGACGCGCGCGCCTGCGTCTTTTTCGTCGTGCCGCAGGCCCATCCCGCCGGCGCCCGCGACCTGCGCGGGCTTCGCTGGTTCCTCGACGAAGACGGCGCGGTCGCCCGCCTCTATGGCGCGCTGGAGCCGGACGGCTCCGCACGGCCCCAGTGGGTGCTGCTCGATCCATCGATGCGGGTGCTCTCGATCGCGCCGATCGAGCGAGCGGAAGCCGTCATCGATCAGGTCGCCGCCCTCCCCGCGCCCGGCGATCACGCGGGTGTCGCCCTGCACGCGCCCGCCCTGGTCGTCCCAAGGGTGTTCGAGCCCGAACTCTGCGCCCAGCTGATCGCCTTGCACGAAGCCGACGGCGGCGCATTCACCGGCGTCATGCGCGACATCGACGGCCGTACGGTCGCGGTCATGGACGAAGCCAAGAGCCGGCGCGACATCTGGATCCACGACGAGGCCCGGCAGGGAACGCTGCGCGGCGCACTCGAGCGCCGCCTCTTCCCGATGCTCCAGCGCGCGTTCCAGTTCGAGGCTGCGGGGATCGAGCGCTATCTGGTCAGCCGCTACGCCGCTGAAGAAGGCGGCGTCTTCCGCGCCCATCGGGACAACACCACCAGGGGCACCGCGCATCGGCGGTTCGCCTGCACGATCAACCTCAATGACGACTACGAAGGCGGCGACCTGCGCTTTCCTGAATTCGGCCCCGGGCTCCACCGTGCGCCGGTGGGCGGGGCGGTGGTTTTCTCCTGCTCGCTGCTGCACGAAGTGACGCCGCTGACGAGAGGATGGCGCTACGCGTTCCTTCCGTTCTTCTATGATGCTGCCGGCGCAGGCGTGCTGGCGGACTATCGCGCCACCCTGACCGCAGGCGATGCGAGCCGAGACCAAGCCTGATCTGGCGCAAGCGGCGCGCCATTGGCTAAAATGCCCGCCGGTTCGGGCAAGTGGGGCGGGACAGATGGGTCTGGGTTTCGGAGAGGCTGCGCCCTACTTCGCCGGCGACACGGCCGCCAATCCGCGCTTTCAGTTCTCCTCCGTCGCCGGGCGTTTCGTGCTGCTGGGCTTCGCGCCGCCGAATGGGGCGGCCGTTGCATTGGATGTGTTCCAGCGACGTCGGCCGCGATTCGACGATATCAACCTTGTCTGTTTCATCGTCGCCGTCGACCAGGCGACGATCGCCCAAGCCTTAGACGACACGCCGGGCCTCAGATGGTTCCGCGATCCGTCCGGCGCGATCGCCGAGGCCTATGGCGAGGCGTCGGATTCGGGCCGCTGGCTGTTGCTGGCGGCGG
>NZ_JAUXZW010000214.1 GCF_030693805.1 Phenylobacterium sp. | reverse complement strand
CAATCAGGAAGACCTCGATTTTGACTCGGTGCAGCGCGGCAATCCGGAAATCGAGCGCCGTGCCCAGGAAGTCATCGACCGCTGCTGGGGGCTGGGGAATCTCAATCCGATCCTGTCGATACACGATGTTGGCGCTGGTGGCCTGTCGAATGCGCTGCCGGAGCTGGTGCATGGCGCGCAGCGCGGCGGGCATTTCCAGTTGCGCGATGTGCCCAGCGAAGAGCCGGGCATGTCGCCGATGCAGATCTGGTGCAACGAGGCGCAGGAACGTTATGTGCTGGCGATCGAGCCGCGCGATCTGGCGCAGTTCCAGGCGCTCTGCGAGCGCGAGCGCTGCCCCTTTGCCGTGGTCGGCACGGCGACGGCCGACGGCCGGCTGAAGGTCGGCGACACCGTGTTCAACAACAACCCGGTGGACATGGAGCTTGCTGTGCTGCTCGGCAAGCCGCCGAAAATGACCCGCGACGTCAAACGCCTGGTGCGCGAGGGTCAGGTATTCGATGCGGGCGGCATCGACATCCGCGAAGCGCTGTACCGCGTGCTGCGCCTGCCGACAGTGGCGGACAAGACTTTCCTGATCAGCATCGGTGATCGCACGGTCGGCGGCATGACCGCGCGCGACCAGATGGTCGGGCCGTGGCAGGTGCCGGTGGCGGATGTGGCGGTGACCCTGATGGGATTCAACACCCACTGCGGCGAAGCGATGGCGATGGGCGAACGCACGCCTTTGGCGGTGCTGAATCCCGAAGCCTCGGGGCGCATGGCGCTCGGCGAAGCGATTACCAATATTGCGGCGGCTTCAATCGCCAAACTTGGCGACGTAAAACTGTCGGCAAACTGGATGGCCGCTGCCGGACATCCCGGTGAAGATGCCGCGCTGTTCGATACCGTACATGCGGTGGCGATGGAACTGTGTCCGCAACTGGGCATCAGCATCCCGGTGGGCAAGGATTCCTTGTCCATGAAGACTTCATGGGCTGAGGGAAAAACGCGTAAAGAGGTGGTTGCGCCGCTGTCGCTGATTGTCTCGGCTTTCGCGCCGGTGAGTGATGCGCGCAAGACGCTGACGCCGCAACTGCGTACTGATTGCGGTGATACCGACCTGCTGCTGATCGACCTTGGCCGCGGGAAAAACCGCCTGGGTGCTTCGGCGCTGGCGCAGGTTTATGACGCGACCGGTGATTTGACGCCGGATGTCGTCGATGCCGCCGACCTGAAACATTTTTTCGAGGCCATCCAGCAATTGAATCAGGATGGCCGGTTTCTTGCCTATCACGACCGTTCGGATGGCGGCCTGTTGACGACCTTGTGCGAAATGCTCTTTGCCGCGCGTTGCGGCGCGCAGCTGGAACTGCAGGGTGATGCCGCAGCCGCGCTGTTCAACGAGGAGCTGGGCGCGCTGGTGCAAATCAAACGCAGCGACCGTGATGCGGTTATGACGGTGCTGAAGTTAAACGGACTTGCGCAGCACTGCACGGTGGTCGGCAGTGTCAATGCCGGATCACGACTGGTGGTGAAGGCCGGCGGCAAAACCGTACTCGACGAATCACGCATCGACTTGCACCGCGCCTGGTCCGAAACTTCTTATCGCATGCAGCTGTTGCGCGATAACCCGGATTGCGCACAACAGGAATATGACCGGTTGCTCGACGCTGATGATCCCGGTATTTCGCCGAAACTGACGTTTGATCCGCACGAAGATATTGCCGCGCCATTCATCAATCGCGGCGCAAAACCTCGCGTGGCGATCCTGCGCGAGCAGGGCGTCAATGGCCAGATCGAGATGGCGGCGGCTTTTGACCGTGCCGGTTTTGCCGCAGTCGATGTACACATGAGCGATATCATCGCCGGCCGCAGCAGCCTCGCGGACTTCAAGGGGTTTGCCGCCTGTGGCGGATTTTCCTACGGTGACGTGCTGGGGGCGGGAGAGGGCTGGGCCAAGTCCATCCTGTTCAATGCCCGCGCCCGTGACGAATTCGAGGCCTTTTTCAAACGCGGGAACAG
>NZ_JAUXZW010000204.1 GCF_030693805.1 Phenylobacterium sp. | reverse complement strand
CTCACATACAGGATGGGAACCTCCAGCTCGTCGTGCAGGCGCTCCAGGTAGGGCAAAACCTCGGCCTTGCGCTGCAGGTCCAGTGCGGCCAGCGGTTCGTCCATCAGCAGCAGGCGCGGCTGGGACAGCAGCGCGCGGCCGATCGCGACGCGCTGACGCTCGCCGCCGGACAGGCGCGCGACGCCACGCTCCAGCAACGGGTCGAGGCCCAGCAAAGCCGTCACCTGGTCGAGGGCGACGGGCTTCACCCCACGGGCGCGCCGGAACCCGAACAGCAGGTTGCGCCGCACCGACAGGTGGGCCAGCAGGCTCGCTTCCTGGAACACATAGCCGACCGGCCGGCGGTGGGGGGCCACGAAAGTCCGCGCGTCCTGCCAGGTCTCGCCGTCCACCACGAGGCGGCCCCCCATGTGTTCAAGCCCGGCGACGCAGCGCAGGACCGTGGTCTTGCCGCAGCCCGAGGGGCCGAATAGCACGGTGACGCCGCTGGCCGGAATATCGAAGGCGATGTCGAGTTGGAAATCGCCCAGCCGGCCCTTGAACGCGGCCTCGATGCGGCCAGAGGGCGTCACGGGCGCAGCCGCCCTGTGCGCCGCTCGATCAGCAACAGGCTGAGCATCACCGTGAAGGCGAAGGCCAGCAGCAGGGCAGAAAGTTGGTGCGCCTTGTCCCACTCCAGCGACTCCACCAGCTTGTAGATCTCGATCGACAACACCTCGGTCTTTCCCGGAATGCCGCCGCCCAGCATCAGCACCACGCCGAACTCGCCGATGGTGTGGGCGAAGGTGAGGATCGCGGCGACCAGGAAGCCCGGCCTGGCCAGCGGCAACGCGACGGTGAGGAAGGCGTCCATCGGCGAGGCCCGCAAGGTCGCGGCGACCTCCAAGGGCCGCTCGCCGATCGCCTGGAAGGCATTGCGAATTGGCTGCACCGCGAAAGGCAGCGAATAGATCACCGAACCGATCACCAGGCCCTCGAAGGTGAAGGCCAGGGTGCGGACGCCGAACGCCTGGAACGGCGCCATGAGCGGGCTGTGGGGCCCCAGCGCGATCAACAGATAGAAGCCCAGGACCGTGGGCGGCAGCACGATCGGCAGGGCGACGAGCGCGCCGATGATCTCCTTCCACCAGGCCTTGCTGCGCGCCAGCCACCAGGCCAGCGGCGTCGCCAGCGCCAGGAGGACCAGCGTCGTCACTCCGGCCAGCTTGATGGTCAGCCAGAGCACCTCGCCCATCGTCTAGCGGACCTCGTAGCCGTAGCGGCGGATGATCGCCTTGGCCTCGCGGCCTTTCAGGAACGCAACGAACGCCTTGGCGGCGACATTGTGGGCGCCGGTCTTCAGCAGCACCGCCTGCTGGTCGATCGGGGTATGGTCGGCGGCCGGCACGATCCAGCGAGACCCCAGGCTGTGGGTCGCCACCTGCGACAGGGCGACGAAGCCCAGCTCCGCCGCGCCGGTGTCGACGAACTGATAGACCTGGGTGATCGACGTCCCGGTCACCAGCTTGGGTGTGAGCTGGCCGTAGAGGCCGAACTTGCGCAGGGTCTCCACCGCGGTGAGGCCGTAGGGTGCGGTCTTGGGATCTGCGATGGCGAGCTTCTCGAACTTTCCAGCCTTGAGCACGGCGCCGCGGGCGTCGACCAGGCCGGCGGTCTTGCTCCACAGCACCACACGGCCGGTCGCGTAGGTGAACCGCGTGCCGGCGACGGCGAGCCCGCCGGCTTCGGCCTTCTGCGGGCGTTCCACATCGGCCGACAGGAAGACCTGGAACGGCGCGCCGTTGGCGATCTGGGTGAAGAACTGGCCCGACGAGCCGAAGCTGAGCGTCGCCTTGTGACCCGTCGCGCCCTCGAACCGAGCGGCGATCTCCTTGGCCGGTTCGGTGAAGTTCGCGGCCACCGCCACCTGGGTCTCGCCGGCGAGGGCCGGCGCGGCGCTGGCGGACATCGCGAAGGCGACCGCAAAGGCGGCGAAGACGAAGCGGCGAGGTGTCACGGGGGTCTCGATGAGATGGATATGTAGCGTCACTAGATAACGCATCTCACGCTGTGCGGCAGCCCCTACGCGAGACCGACGAAAGCACCTCGACCCCGCGTCACCGTTGGGGGAGGTTTGCGCCCGGTATGACGGGAGTTCGACAGATGGCCGCCGAGGACCTGCTCAGCGCCACGCTCACCTTCCGGCGTGGCTTGTCGCGCGTCGGCCTGGACCGCGTGGCGCTGCTCGAGGCGATCGGCGAACTCGGCTCGATCAGCGCCGCCGCCAAGCGTCTTGGCCTGAGCTACAAGGGCGCCTGGGATGTGGTGCAGGCGCTCAACAACCTGTTCGCCGGCCCGCTAGTGAGCGCCAAGCCCGGCGGCCGGTCCGGCGGCGCCGCAGCCTTGACCCCGCGCGGCCAGGCCGTGACCACGGCTTTCCGCCGAGTTCGAGCCGAGATCGAGGCGACGCTCAACAAGCTGGAGAGCAGCCTCGCCGCCGAACTCACCAGCGACCTTTTCTGGAGCCTAGGCATGCGAACGAGCGCCCGTAACGCCCTGCGCGGCGAGATCAGCGCGATCACCCCAGGCGCGGTCAGCGCGGAGGTGACGCTGAAGGTCGCCGAAGACGTCACCATCACCGCGATCCTCACGCAGCGTAGCGTCGCCGAGCTGGAGCTGGCGATCGGCCGACCGGCGATCGCCCTGATCAAGGCGAGTTTCGTCATCCTGGCGCGCGGCGAGGGCTTGCGCACCTCGGCGCGGAACCAGATCGCGGGCGTCGTCGCCGCCCGGGAGGACGGCGCGGTGAACAGCGAGATCGCTGTCGACATCGGCGGGGGCAAGACGCTGATCGCCACGATCACGCTCGAAAGCGCGGAGGCTCTGGAGCTCGCGTCGGGCGTCCCGGTCACGGCCCTGATCAAGGCTCCGCACGTCATCCTGGCCGTCGAATAGCGAACCCTTTCGGCCCTCGCGACGTTCTGTGGTGTGAGCCGCGATGGATGATCGTCGCGCGAAGGCCAAGTGTATGACTCTTCGACACATTCCCTATGCGACCGTCCGCCGGATCGGTGAGGGCGCGGCCGTCGCCGAGGACGGACAGGCGCGTCTGGAGGCGCTGGCCGGCGACGTCCGCGACCGGCCGGGCTCCACAGTCGCTGCAACCCGGAGCGAGGCGCCCGCGAGCCGATCATCCGATCGCCTCGGGCTGGCCGCCGGCGTAATCGCCGCGCTGTTGCTGGTCGCGGCGCTGACCCAAAACATCCAGGAGCCCACGGGTTCGCCAGAGCGCGCGCCGCAGGCGGCCGCCGAACCCATTCGCGCCATGGCCGCGCGCGTCGTCGATGTCGCGCCACCGACGCCTCGTCCCACGCCTCAAACCGCCCAGGCGAGCGTGCTGGCCAAGTCGGAGCCTTCCGCCTCGTCGCCTGCGCGCCTCGCGGCCGCAGCGCCCCTTCCGATCGCCGTCAAGCCGGCCGGACAGGCGGCCCAGCCGGCCGGCGCCGTGATTGCGTCGGCGGCCCCGACCCGCCTCGCCCGCGGGCCCAGCTTCGATTGCCGCTCGGCGGCCAGCCTGGCCGAGGATTTCGTCTGCCTGAGCCCGAGCCTGGGCGCGGCCGACCGGGAACTGGCCCAGGCCTATCGGACAGCGGTGCGATCCGGGGTTCCGGTCTCGCTGCTGCGTCTGCAGCAGGACCAGTGGCGCGCCGACCTGGAGCGCGCGGCGCTCGACGATCCAAACGCGCTGCATGACGTCTATGATGTCCGCATCGAGGAACTGCACGAGTTGGCTACCCAAGCCGCGTCCGGCGAGATCGAGCGCTAGGCGGAGCTTCACCGGACGCACCGCCGTCCAGGAGCTTGAGCACGCGTAGGCCTGCCCGGCGGGTTGCGAGGCGGTTCGAACCGTGGCGATGTCGCGCGGGGAGTCATCGGCGGCCGCTTCGGGACCATCAGGCGCCAACAGGGAAGACAGTCATGAGAAGAGCCGCCATCGTCGCGCCGGTGCGCACACCCGTGGGTCGCTTCCAGGGCGGCCTCGCCAGCCTGAGCGCAGGCGATCTGGGCGCGACCATCCTGCGGGGGCTGCTGGAGCGCACGGGCCTGGATCCTGCGCGGATCGATGACGTCGTCTTCGGCCAGGGCTACGCCAGCGGCGAGGCGCCGTGCATCGCGCGCTGGTCGGCGTTGGCCGCGGGCCTGCCGATCGAGGCGCCCGGCTACCAACTCGACCGGCGTTGCGGCAGCGGGCTGCAGGCGGTGGTCGACGCGGCGATGATGGTGCAGACCGGGGCCGCCGACGTGGTGGTGGCGGGCGGCGTCGAGAGCATGAGCAACGTCGAGTACTACTCCACCGACATGCGCGGCGGCGCACGCGCTGGATCGGTGACGATGCACGACCGGTTGAGCCGCGGCCGGGTGATGTCCCAGCCGATCGAACGGTTCGGCGTGATCAGCGGGATGATCGAGACGGCCGAGAACCTGGCGCGCGACTACCAGATCAGCCGTGAGGCCTGTGACGAGTACGCCGCCATGAGTCACACCCGCGCCGCGGCGGCCTGGGCCGCCGGCCTGTTCGACGATGAGGTGATCCCGGTCTCCGTGCCGCAGAAGCGCGGCGACCCGCTGCTGTTCGAACGCGATGAAGGCATCCGCGCCGATGCGACGCCCGAAGGCCTGGCCACACTGCGCGCGATCGAAAAGGGCGGTGTGGTCACCGCCGGCAACGCCAGCCAGCAGAACGACGCCGCCGCCGCCTGCCTGGTGGTCGCCGAGGACAAACTGGCGGAACTGGGCCTGGAGCCCATGGGCTGGTTCGTGGGCTGGGCGGCCGCCGGCTGCGAGCCGTCGCGCATGGGCATCGGTCCCGCCCCGGCGGTGAAGCGGCTGTTCGCCCGCACCGGCCTGGGCTGGGACGACATCGGCCTGGTGGAGCTGAACGAGGCTTTCGCCCCGCAGGTGCTGGCTGTGCTGAAGGAATGGGGCTGGGACGAGCGCGACCGGCTGAACGTCAACGGCTCAGGCATCTCGCTCGGCCATCCGATCGGCGCCACCGGCGTGCGCATCCTCTGCGGCCTGCTGCGTGAGATGGATCGGCGCAAGGCGCGCTACGGGCTGGAGACCATGTGCATCGGCGGCGGCCAGGGTATGGCGGCGATCTTCGAGCGCGCCTGAAGGTGCTGCAACGAATCGGGGGGGCGTTCCGTCGTTCTAGGCGCTGGTGGAGCCTTCCGCATGGATTGGCGGCGGTCCTGGGGGCTTGGGGAGCGCCATCCAGTGGGTCACCTTACCCGGTAGATCGAAGTGTCCGATGGAAGCGTCCGCGGACGTCTCGAGCAAGCTTGGATCCACGCAACGCACGTCCTCCCCGTTGCTGACGATGATCCAAGGTCCATCGCGAGGCACATTTAGAGCGGGAAGCCAGTCCATCAGCGCACCTGTCCTTCGGCAGCGAGCCTGCTGCGGGACTGAGTGAGTCGTGGCGGGCGCTTTCGGTTCCCGCTTGCGGCGTCAGCCCTCGGCCGCCGTGACCTGGCGGACGTTGCGGTAGACCATCAGATAGCAGGCGATCACCAGCGGCCCGACGATCATCCCGGTGGTCGCCACGCCGTGGGCGAGCGGCCGGGCGACGCCACCCCATAGTCCAGCGAAGTACACCGCAGCGACTGGCCCGATCGACAGGCCAATGAGGTTCGCCGACAGCAGGTACATCGCCATCAGACGCGCGCGCATGCGGCTGGGACCGTAGGTCTGGAAACCCAGAGGCATCATCACCGCCCAGCACGCCCCGCACATGCTGGTGATGAATACGCCCAGCAACAGAACCCGCACGTCGGGCGACAGGGGCGTCAGGGTCATGAACGGAAGAACGATGATCGCCAGGGCGAGTTGGGTGATCGGAACACCGTACAGCGGCTTCGCCCGCTCGATCCGCACCGTCAGTTGCGGGATCAGCAGGGTGCCCATGGCGCCGGCCACGATGCCGATGCCGCCGAAAACATATCCCGCCTTCTCGACGGAAAAGCCGTGGTCGCGGATCAGGATCGTCGCCAGCCAAGCGATCTGGCCGTAGTTGAAGCAGCACAACAGGCCGATGCCCAGAATGAACGGCGCATAGAAGGTCCAGGTGCTCTTGAGGTAGCTCAGCAGCGCCCCGACGCCGGTGGCCTGGTCGAGGTCTTTGGCCGCCACGCGGGGCGGCTCTTTCACCGTCAGGGCGAACAGCAGGCCGAGCGCGATCCCGGGAGCGCCCAGCAGGATCAAGGTCATCTGCCACGGGGCCATGGCGGCGGCGAGCGCCAGCGGCTGGGCGACATGGAGCACTCCTGCTCCGACAATGAAGGCGCCTGACCCGAAGATGCCGCCGATGGAGGCGTAGATCGACACCGGCAGGGCGCGTTTATTCCGCGGGAACATGTCGGCGATCATCGAGATCGCGGCTGGCGAAAGCACGGCTTCCCCGAGCGCGACCCCGGCGCGGCAGATGAACAACGTGGTGAAGTCGTGGGCGAAGGCCGAGGCGGCGGGTCTGCTCGCCCAGGCAGGCGTCACCGGCGATCAGGATATCTTCGGCGCCAAGGGTTTCTTCGACCTGTATGGCGCGGGCGCGCTCGTCGAAACGCCGGTGCGTCGGCGCCTGGGCACGCTCAGCGTCAAGCTATACCCCTGCTGCTATGCGGCGCACCGGCTGATCGCCGCGGCCGTGCAGGCCCGGACGCAGATACCGGAAGGCGTCCCGCCCACAGCCACGATCGAAGTCGCCACGCCATTCGGCGCCACCCAGCCGCTGCGGGTCAGCGATCCGCAAACAGGCGCCGAGGCCCAGTTCTGCGCGGCCTATGCGATCGCGGTCGGGCTGTCGTCAGGCGGGGCGACGCTTGCGGATTTCACCGACGCGGCGGCCGCCCGGCCGGATATGCGCGCGCTGATGGGGCGGATTTCGGTGAGCGAAGACGCCCTGGTCGGGGAGCCGCCGGTCGGCCTCGACCACGGCTCGATACGACTGGCGGTGCGTGACGGCGGCCGCGTCATCGCCTCGGCCGAGGTCGCGCCCTTCCCAGGCTCTCCCGCCGACCCCGCGAGCGCGGAGCAACTCACGGCCAAGATCAGCGACTGCCTGGAGGCCTACGGACAAGCCTCAGGCCGGCGCCTGTCGTTGGCTGCGTTCCAGGCGACGGTGCGCCGGCTCACCGGCGACTGACGCCTGCGGAAGCTACCAGACCTTGTCGTTCTCGGTGACGCTGCGCAGCCCCAATGGAAATGTCCGTGCGTTCACGGTCAACCCGCCGAACGATCCCGACATCGCGCCGCGCATGTTCAGGGCGGTGAAGTCGGCCGGCGGCGTCGACACCTCGTTCAGGCGCGTGAGCTGGTCGGTGGTGAGCCGCACCTCCAGGGCCTGCAGATTGTCGGTGAGCTGATCGAGCGTGCGGGCGCCGATGATCGGCGAGGTCACTGCCGGCTGCGCCAGGACCCAGGCGAGGGCGACGCTTGCGGCGGAGGTCTCGGCCTCCTTCGCCACCGCGAGCAGAACGTCGATCACGTCGAACGCCTTGGGCGTCAGGTTGCGCGACAGCGACGGGCCACGCCCGGCCGATTCCGGGGTCGTGTTGTCGCGGCTGTATTTCCCGCTCAGCGCGCCGGCGCGAAGCGGCGACCAGGGCGTGACGCCGAGGCCGAGTTCGAGCGCCATGGGCGTCAGTTCGCTCTCGACCGTACGCTCCAGCAGGGAATACTCGATCTGCAGTCCAACGATCGGAGCCCAGTTGCGGAACATCGCCGTGACCTGGGCCTGGGCGACCTTCCACGCCGGAGTATCGGAGAAGCCCACGTAGCGGACCTTGCCGCTCTGAACCAGGCTGTCCAGTGCGCTCATCGTCTCTTCGATGGGCGTGAACTGGTCCCACCAGTGCATCCAGTAGAGGTCGATGTAGTCGGTGCGCAGACGGCGCAACGACTCCTCGCACGCCGCGAGGATCGCTTTTCGGCTCGAGCCGCCGCCGTTCGGGTCTCCGGGGCTCATGTTGGCGCTGAACTTGGTCGCGATGACCACGCGGTTGCGCTCGCCTCGCCGGCCCTCGAAATGCTTGCCGATGATCGCCTCGGAATGGCCGAGCGTGTACATGTTCGCGGTGTCGATGAAGTTGCCGCCCAACTCGGTGTAGCGCTGGATGATGGCGGAGGATCCGGCTTCGTCCGATCCGTAACCCCACTCCTCGCCGAAGGTCATTCCACCTAGGCAGAACGGGCTGACGCGAAGGCCGGATCTGCCCAGCGAGCGATAGGCGTCCAAAGGCATGGATAGCTCCTCTTGAGGGTCGTTTGGCGGTCGATGGGTGCGCGGCTCAGGCGGCGATCCCCGCGACCTCTTCGACTTCGGAAGGGGTCAGCACCCAGGCGCCGCCCTTCGCGTTGGCCTGGACCTGCTCGACCCGCGTGGCTCCAGCGATGACCGAAGACACTACCGGCTTGCCCAACAGCCAGGCGAAGGCCAGCTCCAGCACGCTGTGGCCGCGCTCCTGCGCCCAGGCGGTGAGAGCGTCGACCCGGTCGAAGGTCTCATCGACCAGCATCTCCTGGCCGCGCGCCTTCCAGAATGGATTGGCGAAGCGGGTGCCCTCGGCGGCGCCCTGGCCGCGTACGTACTTGCCGGTCAGCATGCCCAGGGCCAGCGGGAAGTAGGGCAGGAAGCCGAGGCCGAAGCGCTCGCAAGCCGGCAGCACCTCGGCCTCAACGCCCCGCTCGAGGATGCTGTAGTCGTTCTGCGCCGAGACGAAGCGGGTCGCGCCGCCGTTGCGTGCGATCCAGTCGGCGTCGGAAATCTGCCAACCCTTGAAGTTGGAGTTGCCGATGTAAAGCACCTTGCCGGCGCGGACGAGGTCGTCGAGCGCACGCAGCGTCTCCTCGATCGGCGCATCGTTGTCGGGTTGGTGCATCTGGTAGAGGTCGATGCGGTCGGTGCCGAGCCGCTTCAGGCTGGCTTCCACGGCGCTGACGATATAGCGCCGCGAGCCGCCGCGGTTGAGTTCGCCTTCTCCCATGGAATTGGCGAACTTGGTGGCGATGACCACGCTGTCGCGTCGGCCCCCCAAGGCTTCGCCGAGGAAGCTCTCGGATTTCCCGGCGCCGTAGGCGTCAGCGGTGTCGAAGAAGTTGACGCCTTGGTCCAGGGCGGCGTCGACCACCGACCTGGCGCGCTCAAGATCGATGCGGCTTCCGAAGGCGCCGCATCCGAGACCGACGGCGCTGACCTTCAGGCCGCTCGCGCCCAATCTGCGAAGCTCCATGGGTACGCTCCTCCCGTTCTGTTGCTGGAGCGTCGCTGGTTGCGCTCAATGCGCGTCTTATAGCTGTCGCCGACCTCAGGCCATGGAAGTCCTGCATCTCGTCTGTCTCCTGGACGCGGTGGGGGCTATGCGGCGGGTTTGCGGAAGGGCGGACGCAACAGGACAGCCGCCCATTCGTCGTCGCTCATCTCACGGCGGCGCTGGGCGCCCTTCTGGGAGTCGGCGCCGACGAACACCCGGGCCGGGGGATGCTCGCCGTGGATGCAGGCGTCGATCGCCAGGGCCACGGCGACGGGATCGCGACCTTCGACGATGGAGCGCCAGCCGTCGACGACCAGGGCGGTCATCTCACCGTACCACGGCTCGCCGGAGTCCTGGCTGGGCGGCCACAGCTTGGCGCCGATCGCGGTGGCGAAGACCCCAGGCGAGACGATGCTGACGCGGATCCCGAAGCGATGGACCTCAGCGGCGAGCCCGAAGCTCATGCCGTCGATGGCGTGCTTGGTGGCGACATAGGTCGTCTGCCAGGCCGTCGGGATGAACCCGGCCCCGGACGACACATTGACGATGCGGCCCGCGCCCTGCCGTCGCATGTGCGGCAGCACGAGCTGGATCAGCCGCAACGGCCCGAAGTAGTTGATCTCGAACATGCGGCGCGCGTCGTCGATGGAGACCTCTTCCAGCGCCGCCATCGTCGAAACCCCCGCATTATTGACCAGGGCGTCGATGCGGCCGGCCTCGGCGACGATGCGCGCGACGAGCGCGGCGGCGGCCGCCGCGTCGGTGACGTCCAGCGGCGCGATGGTGATCGGCAAGCCCGAAGCTTGCGCCGCCTCGATCTCCCCCATCCCTGAAGGGTCGTTGGGGAGGACGGTCGCGAAGACATGGTCGCCACGCTCCGCAAGGACGCGCGCGGTGGCGAGGCCGAAGCCGCTATTGCAACCTGTGACTAGGACGACGCTCATCGCTCTGGCTCCCTGGAAACGCGCTGGCCGCGGGAAACTACGCGCACCAGGCGCGGAATCGCCAATCCCGCCGCGACGGGACGAGATTTCTTCGTCGATACGGCGCGACCCGGTTTTTTCCCACTCCCCGAATAAGCATGTTAGCGGTCATGTGAGCCTGACGGGGACGTAGCGCTGCAGAGCGTGGCGTCTGTGACGTTCTATTCGAGACCAAGGAGTTGAAATGACCGAGGCGCTGATCATTGACGCCGTCCGCACGCCGCGCGGCATCGGCAAGGTAGGCAAGGGCAAACTGGCCCACATGCACCCCCAGCATCTGGCCGCCACCGTGCTGAAGGCTATCGCTGAGCGCAACAAGATCGACACCGCCCAGGTCGACGACATCATCTGGAGCACCTCCACCCAGGTCGGCAAGCAGGGTTTCGATCTCGGCCGCATGGCCGCCCTCGACGCCGGCTATGACGTCAAGGCAAGCGGCGTCACCATCAGCCGTTACTGTGGCGGCGGGATCACCGCGGTCGCCCTGGCCGCGGGCCAGATCATGTCCGGCATGGAAGATCTGGTGATCGCCGGCGGCGCCGAGATGATGTCCTTCACCGGACAGCTCGACCACCCGGACGGCTACTACCTCGACGGCGGCAACCTGCGTCTGCGCGCCGCGCACCCGCAGTCGAACCAGGGCGTCTGCGCCGACGCCATCGCTTCGATCGAAGGCATCAGCCGCGAGGCGCTCGATGCGTTGGGCCTCGAAAGCCAGCGCCGCGCCGCTGTGGCGATCGCCGAAGGCCGCTTCGACAAGAGCCTGATCCCCGTCCAGGACGACACCGGCGCGACGGTGCTGGAGAAGGACGAGTATCCGCGCCCGGAAACCACCGCCGAGGGGCTGGCGCAGCTAAAGCCCGCCTTCACCCGCGTGCGCGACACGCCGGTCGGTGACGACGGCACCACCTTCGGCAGCATGATCCAATCGAAATTCCCGGGCCTGGAATGGGAGCCGGTGCACCATGCCGGCAACTCCTCCGGCGTCGTCGACGGTGCGGCCGCCCTGCTGCTCGCGTCGCCTGAATACGCCAAGAAGCACGACCTGAAGGCGCGCGCGCGGATCATCGCCTTCGCCAACGTCGGCGATTCCCCGACGCTGATGCTGAACGCGCCGGTGCCGGCGGCCAAGAAGGTGCTGGAGAAGGCGGGCCTGACCAAAGACGATATCGATCTTTGGGAGGTGAACGAAGCGTTCGCCGTGGTGACCGAGAAGTTCATCCGCGACATGGATATCGATCGCGCGAAGGTCAACGTGAACGGCGGTTCGATCGCGCTCGGCCATCCGATCGGCGCCACGGGCGCGATCCTGATCGGCACCGTTCTCGATGAACTCGAGCGGCAGAACCTGAAGCGCGGGCTGGTCACCATGTGCGCCGCTGGCGGGATGGCGCCGGCGATCATCATCGAACGCATCTGATCGCGGTCGGGCGGCGATCGCCTGACTGGACCCAGGCGCAGCCCGATCCGGACGTTCGCTCCGGATCGGGTACACGCGCGACGGCGAGCTTCGCTCTCGACACGGCGTGCGGCCGCGCACCAACAATCGACCCGCAAAATCATAACGCGACGGGAGAGAGACGATGGACCTGCAACTCGAGGGTAAACGCGCGCTGGTGACCGGCGGCAGCAAGGGCATCGGCAAGGCCATCGCCCGGCAACTCGCCCGCGAAGGCTGCGACGTGGTGATCGCGTCTCGCACCGCCGCCGACCTTGAGGCCACCGCCAAGGAACTCGCCGCCGAGACGGGTCGCAAGATCGTCGCGATCACCGTCGACACCGCCGACGACGCCTCGGTGAAGGCGCTGGTCGAGGGTGCGGCGAAGGCGCTGGGCGGCCTCGACATCCTGGTCAACAACGCCGCCGCGCCGGGGGGCGTCACCCCGCCGCCCAAACTCGCCGAGATCACCGAGGAGGCCTTTTACGCCGACGTCGACGTGAAGGTGCTGGGCTACCTGCGTTGCGCCCGCGAGGCCGCACCGCACATGATCAAGGGCGGCTGGGGCCGGATCATCAACATCAGCGGCCTCGCCGCACGGCAAACCGGCTCGATCATCGGTTCGATCCGCAACGTTTCGGTTTCGGCGATCACCAAGAACCTCGCCGACGAGCTGGGTCCCAAGGGGATCAATGTGACGGTGCTTCACCCCGGCTCCACCCGCACCGAACGCACGGGCCCGCGCCTGGCCAAGATGGTCGCCGATTCCGGCTCGACCCTGGAGGAGGCCGAAAGGCGCGTCGGCGCAGGCTCCAGCATCGGGCGGATGATCGAGACCAGCGAGATCGCCGACGTGGTCGCCTTCCTGGCCTCGCCGCGCAGCGTGTCGATCAACGGCGACGGCATCGGCGTGGCTGGCGGCTCCAAGGGCGCGATCCACTACTGAACAGCCGCAACGGTGAGCATCACCGCTGGAATTTCGAGGCCGGGACGGCGGCGACCGGTCAATCGGACGAATTTTGCGCCGCCGGCGCATAGAGTCGTTGAGGCGCCAACCCAGATGAGTTTAAGAGAAGCATTCACCTGGGGAGCGCGAACTATGGATGAGAATGAGCTTGTCGGCCTGACCGCCCACATCGTTACGGCTTACGTCGAGAACAACAGTGTGGCGGTGAGCGATCTGCCAAACCTCATCGTCAGCGTTTATTCCGCCATCAATGGCGTGAAAAACGGAGAAGCCGCGCCCGCGCCGGAGACCCCGAAGCTGACGCTTTCGCAGATCAGGAAGTCCATCGGAGTCGATGGTCTGGTCAGTTTCGAAGACGGCAAGACCTACAAGTCGCTGAAGCGTAATCTCGCGACCAAGGGCCTGACGCCTGCGCAGTATCGCGCCAAATGGGGCCTTCCAAGCGATTACCCGATGGTGTCGCCCGCCTACTCGGCGGCGCGCTCGGCGCTCGCCAAGGAAATGGGCCTGGGGGTCGGAGGGCGCAAAGCGATGGCGCAAGCCGCGCCGACGCCAGCCGCGCCCGCCCAGCCGGTGCGCGCAAAGAAGCCCAAAGCGTCGGCTAAGGGTACGCCCGCTTCCTGAGCGGGGAGCGGGACCGCGGGCGGGTTGACCACGGTTTCGGCCTGGCGTCAGGGCCGTGGTAGCCGAAGACACGCTCAGCGGTCTGCCGCTTCCTGGGTCTGTCCACGACCTCGCGCCATGGTCGCCGCCTTGGCGCGCATCAACGCTTCAGGATCTGTGCGGACCGCACGGGCATGCCGGGGTGCGGTCTTCAGGGCGTCGCCATAGGCCTCCCTGTAACAGGCGTCGAGCGCCGCCTTGTAGCTCATCATGAAGGCGAAGTTCCCGTCGGCCAGGTCATGAGCGAGGGCTACGGCCATCGGCATGAGCTGGTCGGGTTCGACCAGATGATTGATCAGGCCGATATCGAAGGCGTGCTGACCGCTGACGAAGTTGCCTGTGAGCTGCATCTCTTTCGCCCTAGGCAAGCCGACCTGATAGGCCAGCCGCACGATGCCCGGACTCGAGGGCATGAGCCCCAGACGCACGTGCGTGTCGGCGAACCGTGCTGCTGGGACGCCGATGGCGAAATCGCACGCAAGCATCAGTTCCAGGCCGCCGGTGATGCAAAGCCCGTTCACCGCGGCGATGATCGGTTTCGAGAAACGGTCGACGGCGTCATACGGATTGGGCGCGTCGCTGAACGGCGCGTTCCCGATCTCGCCGATATCCATTCCGGCGCAGAACGCGCGGTCGCCTGCGCCGGTGAGCACGACGGCGCCGACGCTGTCGTCGGCGTCTGCATCGGTCAACGCCTCAGCGAGTTGCGTGCGCAAGGCGGCCGACATCGCGTTCAACTTCGAGGGGCGGTTCAACGTGACTATCGCGACGCGTCCATCGCGCTCCACGATGACTGGATTTGACACGATCTGGTTTCTCCCTACCGGACGGAACTCGCGACGCTCGCACGGCTGAGGTGTTTCTACACTCGTGAAATTGCAGAGCAAACGAGTGGTGGATAGCGGTGTCGCAAGGCTGAGCCGCGCAAAGCGCCCTTGGCTTTTCGGCCGCACCCGCCGGCTCGCCGCCCATTGTTATGTCGGGCAGGCAACCTTACGCGCGTCTGCCGCTTACACCCTGTGTCCCGGGGGGCGTCTTGTACCAATTGCTCGTCTACTATCCAGACACAAAGGGCGTGGTCGCGACTATCGATGCGCGGAGCGCCGTTGATGTCCTTGAGCTGATCCCGAAGATTTTGTCGGACCACGAGGGGTGTGAGCATGTCGTCGTCATGTTCAACAGCGTCCGCCTGTTCGCTGTCGATTGCGCCGGCAACAGGCTGCCCTAGATGACGAGGACGCCTCAACCGCGGAGCGCTGCGCGAAACATTGCTGCGTTCGCCGCCGTCGCGCTCGCCCTGAGCGCCTGCGCCGGGCGGGCCGGAGATATCTCGCAGGATCCAGCCGTGTCGCGCGGGCGCAAGGTCGCGCAGCAGGCGTGTGCGGCGTGTCATGCCGTAGAGGTCAGCGGCGTCAGCCCACGGGCCAAGGCTCCGGCGTTTGCGAGCCTGGAGATGCGCCACACCGCAGCCCTGGGCGGTCGGATCGAGCAACTGACGCGAACGGGCCACTACGAAATGCCGCCCCTCGAACTGCGACCCGACGAGGTCGCCGACCTCGCGGCCTACATCGCGAGCCTAGAGCCCCGCCGGCGTTGAGCGCGCGGCGGCGCTCAAGCGAGCAGTCCACTGGGCGATCATCGCCTCCTCATTCGTGGGAGGGGCGTCCTCGGCCCGAGTGTTAGGCGACGGCTTGGAACGCAGGATCGGCGACCAGGTTTGACGCGGCGAATCGGCAAATTCGTCGCATGCGGCCGCCATTCGCACGCCTTACGGACCTTAAATGAACTTCTTTATTACCGCCGAGTTAACGACGTGGGGGTGGACCCACACGGCGCTTCACCTCCGCCTTACGTAAGTGCTGCTGAGGAAAGCGTTCAAGTGTCAGTGTATCGATTGCGGGCCCAAGTCTGTCGTGGCGTCAAGATCCGTTCAGCAATCCATCTGATTTCCGTCACTCGCGACCTGTCGAGCACAGCCGCATGATTAGACCGTTACTGATATGCGCCGGAGCGTTGACCGCCCAGAGCGCGCTCGCCCAGCCGCTGGTGGTGAATCCGGGCGCGCAGCTTCAGCAAATACCACCTGCGCCCACGCAGCCGAAAGCGATTCCCGACATTCGGGTCGAGCGAAACGACGCTCGTTCCACCCCGGAGACGGCCGGGCCGAAGTTCGTCGTCAACACGCTGGGCGTCACCGGGGCGACGCGCTTCAGTGAAGCCGAGCTTGTCGCGGCCGCGGGCTTTCGCCCTGGTCTCGAGCTGGATCTGGCCGGCCTGCGGGCGTTGGCGGAGCGCATATCCAGCTTCTACAGCCGGCACGGCTACTTCGTGGCGCAGGCCTATGTGCCAGCGCAGGAGATCCGGGACGGCGCCGTCACGATCGCGGTGATCGAAGGCCGCTATGGCAAGGTCGACGTCAACAACCAGACCAATGTCTCCGACCGCCTAGTGCGCAGCGTGCTGGCCGGCGTCGACGTCGGCGACGTCGTGGCCACGGCTCCCCTGGAGCGGCGATTGCTGCTGCTGTCGGATCTCCCTGGCGTTTCTGTCAGATCGACGGTCGCGCCCGGCCAGGCTGTGGGCGCCTCCGATCTGGTCGTCGCACTGACCCCGGAACGTCGGGTGACCGGGTACGTCGAGGCGGACAACGCCGGAAACGTCTACACCGGCCGCTACCGGGCCGGCGGCGCGGTGTACTTCAACGAGCCGCTTGGTCAGGGCGACGTGGCGAGCTTGCGTCTTCTCACCGCAGGATCGGGCCTGACCTATGGGCGAGCCGCCTACCAGTTTCGCCTGCAGAACCTGACCCTGGGCGCGTCATACGCCCATCTGGACTATCGGTTCGGTCGTCAGTTCAAGGCGCTGGACGCCACGGGGACGGTGGACGTCGCCAGCCTCTACGCAGCCTATCCGCTGATCCGCACCCGGAAGACCAACCTCAACGCCCGGGTGGGTCTCGAGGCTCGATCTTTGGAAGATAAGATCGGCGCCATCGGCTCGGTCTCCGAGAAGGAGGCCCGGGCGGTCATCCTGGGCGTGACCGGCGATCATCGTGACGAGCTCTGGGGCGGCGGCTGGACCACCTATTCGGTCGACTGGTCGATCGGCGACCACGACATCACCACGCCGCTCGCGCGGGCCGAGGACGCGGTCACGGCGCGAACCCAGGGCGGTTACCAGAAGCTCGCGTTCGACGTTGCGCGGCGGCAAACGGTCCGCGGCCCGCTGTCGCTCTACGGCCACCTGCGCGGGCAGCTCGCCTCGCAAAACTTGGACTCCTCCGAGAAGTTCGGCCTCGGCGGCGCCTACGGCGTGCGCGCCTATCCCGAAGGCGAGGCCTACGGCGACCAGGGTTACATCCTCAGCGTGGAAGCCAGACTCGGACTTCCGGCCGCATCGCAGCGCTTTGGCGGCCAACTACAAGCCTCCGCCTTCGTCGACCTTGGTCAGGTCGAGCTCGACAGATCGCCTTGGGGGGGCGCCGACAACGATCGCACGCTCAGCGCCGCCGGGCTTGGCCTGACGTGGTCAGGCTGGCGCAACGTCGTCGTCAAGGTCGAGGGCGCGGTGAAGCTCGGCGACGAACAGGCCACTTCCGAGCGTGATCGCTCGGGCCGCGCCTGGTTCCAACTTTCGAAGTTCTTCTGATGGGCTCCCGCCCGCACCCCAACATCCCTGTCAGTACATGGACCCGTCGCATGCGCGTTAGTCACTTCCACACCGCCGACGCCAGAGGCCGCCGCAGCATTGAACGGAGGGCGTGGCTGAAGGCGACGTCAGCCATCGCGGGCACGCTGGCCCTCGGCTTCGCGTCGAACGCCAACGCCTTGCCGGAGCAGGGCGTGGTGGTGGCTGGCGCCGCGACTATCGGCGGCACCGCGAAGGGCCTGACGGTCAACCAGTCGACGTCCAACGCCGCCATCAACTGGCAGAGCTTCAGCATCGGCGCCGGAGAGACGGTGCAGTTCGCGCAACCGGATTCGCGCTCGGTGACGCTCAATCGCGTGCTCGGTTCCGACGCCAGCACGATCATGGGTCGGCTTTCGGGGAACGGTCAGGTCTTCGTCGTCAACCCGAACGGCGTGCTGTTCGGTGCGGGGTCGCAGGTCAACGTCGGCGGACTGGTCGCCTCGACCCTGCAGATCACCGACACCGACTTCATGGCGGGCCGCTATCGCTTTTCCGGCGCTGGAGCGGGGGCGATCGTCAACCGTGGCTCGATCAGCGCGGACGGCGGATCGGTGGCGCTGCTCGGCGCCCAGGTCAGCAATCATGGCGTGATTTCCGCCAGGCTGGGTTCGGTGTCGCTGGTGGCCGGTAACGCCATGACGCTGGATGTCGTGGGCGACGGCTTGCTGCAAGTCACCGTCGATCAGGACGCCCTCAACGCCCTGGCTGAAAACGGCGGCCTGATCCGCGCTGACGGTGGACAGGTCGTGATGAGCGCCCGTTCCGCCGATCGACTGCTGAAGACGGCGGTGAACAGCAGCGGCGTGATCGAGGCGGTTGGCGTCGAAAGCCGTGGTGGGGTGGTCAGCCTGGTAGGCGCTGCCGCCGATCCGCACGACAGCACCGGCGCAACGGCGCAGCACGCCGAACCCAAGCATGCTCCAGATGAACCGCAACATCCTCCGGTTCACGAGGAACCGGCGCATCCGCCCGCGCACGAGCATCCTCCGGTTCATGAGGAACCGGCGCATCCGCCCGCGCACGAGCATCCGCCGGTTCATGAGGAACCCGCGCATCCGCCGGAGCACGAGCATCCTCCGGTTCATGAGGAACCGGCGCATCCGCCTGCGCACGAGCATCC
>NZ_JAUXZW010000192.1 GCF_030693805.1 Phenylobacterium sp. | reverse complement strand
TGCAGATATTCGTTTTGCGCTCGAAGGTAACGGCCAGGCCTTGTTCGTCAAACGCCATGACAATCACCGCAGCGCCATAGCGCCGCGCCAGCCGTGCCTGGTCGAGAAATTTCGACTCGCCTACTTTCAACGAGATGGAATTGACAATGCCCTTGCCCTGAATGCATTTCAGGCCCGCCTCGATCACCTCCCACTTCGACGAATCGAGCATGATCGGCACGCGGCAGATCTCGGGCTCGGCGGCGATGAGGTTGAGGAAGGTGACCATAGCGGCCTGCGAATCCAGCAGGCCCTCGTCCATGTTGACGTCGATGATCGTCGCGCCGGCGTCGACTTGCTGACGGGCCACGGACAGGGCGGCGGAATAGTCGCCCTCCGCCACCAGCTTGCGGAATTTGGCCGAGCCGGTGACGTTGGTGCGTTCACCGACGTTGACGAAGACGGGTCTCATGGGGCGGTGGGTTCCACGGCAGGTTCGCGTCCGGCGAGGGCCAGGCGGCGACTGAGGATGGCCTGAGGCGCGCCGGCGGCGACCAGAGCAGGCCAGGTCTTGGGTTGCTCAGCCTTGGCGTCGCGCAAGGTGGCGACCAGGCGGGCCAACGTCGCGAGATCCGCAGCGGCCGCGACCTTGACCACCGCCGCGCCGGACAGCGTCTCGACCGGCAGCGGCTCCGACGCGGCGATGTCGATGCGCGCGCAGGTCTGCAGGAAAGCCGTGCCGAGCGACAGCTGGGCCGCGTCGCTGATCGCGCGGCGGTTCAGGCGGCTGCGCATGTCGCGCACCGCCTCGGTCTCCGCGGCGCTGAGCGCCAGCGCCTTGTTCGGCGTCGCCATGGTCAGCCTTCCGCCAGCTCGAACGGCTCCAGGCCGGCCAGCCGCATGGCCCTGGGGCGCTCAGGGACGACGCGGGGCTTCAGCCCTTTCACCGAGTTCGCCACGTGGGCGATGTGGTCGGGCGTGGTGCCGCAGCAGCCGCCCAGGATGTTGACCAGGCCATGTTCGGCCCACTCGTGCAGGAAGTGGCCGGTCTGGTGCGGTTGCTCGTCGTACTCGCCCATGGCGTTGGGCAGGCCTGCGTTCGGATAGGCGGACACTAGGGTGTCGGCGATGCGCGACAGCTCGGCGATGTGCGGACGCATCAACTCCGCGCCCAGCGCGCAGTTGAGCCCGATGGCGAACGGCTTGGCGTGGCGCACGGAATTCCAGAACGCCTCCACCGTCTGGCCCGAGAGCGTGCGGCCCGAGCGGTCGGTGATGGTTCCGGAGATCCAGATCGGCAGCGCCTCGTAGCCTTCGTCCTGGATGTCGAGGATCGCCTTGATCGCCGCCTTGCAGTTGAGGGTGTCGGTGATCGTCTCGATCAGGAACAGGTCGACGCCGCCGTCGTGCAGCGCGATCACCTGTTCGCGGTAGGCGTCATAGACCTGCTCGAAGGTCACCAGCCGCGCGCCGGGGTCGTTGACGTCCGAGGACATCGACAGCATGCGGTTCAGCGGTCCGATGGCGCCGGCGACGAAGCGTGGCTTGTGCGGCTCTTTCGCCGTCCAGCGGTCGGCGGCCTCGCGGGCGAGCCGGGCGCCGGCCAGGTTCAGGTCGCGCACCGCGCTCTGCAGCTCGTAGTCGGCCTGGGCGATGACCGTGGACGAGAAGGTGTTGGTCTCGCTGATGTCGGCGCCGGCGGCATAGTAGGCGTCGTGCAGCTCGGTGACGATGTCGGGCCGCGTCAGGCACAGGATGTCGTTATTCCCCTTCAGACCCACCGTGTGGTCGGCGAAGCGCGTCCCGCGGAAGTCGGCCTCGGTCAGCGACCGCTTCTGGATCATCGCGCCCCACGACCCGTCGAGGACGATCACCCGCTCGCGGGCGGCGGCGTGCAGGGCGGCGATGCGCTCGGCGCGGGTCATGCCAAATTCTCCTTGGCCAAGATCTCCTTGGCGGCCGGCGCCGGCTCCCTCACGCCCAGCACGCGGCAGATGGCGTAGACGAGTTCGGCTCGGTTGAGGGTGTAGAAATGGAAGTCCGAGAACCCCTCCTCGGCGAGGCGGGCGCACATCTCGGTGGCGACGGAGGCCGCGATCAGCCGGCGTGTCTCAGGGTCCTTCTCCAGGCCGTCGAACAGGTTGGCCAGCCATTCCGGCAGGTTGATGCCGATCGGCCCGGACATGTTGCGCAGCGACTTGTAATTGGTCACCGGCATGATCCCCGGCGAGATCAGGATGGTGACGCCGGCCTTGCGGACCTTGTCCATGAACCGCAGGTAGCCGTCGATGTCGAAGAAGAACTGGGTGATGGCCCGCGTCGCGCCGGCGTCCACCTTGGCCTTCAGCACTTCGATCTCGTGCTCGATCGACGGGCTCTCCGGGTGAATCTGCGGATAGAGGCCGACGCTGACCTCGAAGGGCGCGATGGCGCGGATGCCGGTCGTCAGCTCCGTCGCATTGGCGTAGCCGTCGGCGCGGGGCTCATAGGCGCCGCCGATCTTGCCCGGCGGATCTCCACGCAACGCCACGATATGGCGCACGCCAGCATCCCAGTACTCGCGCACCACCTCATCCACCTCGTCGCGCGAGGCGTCCACGCAGGTCAGGTGCGCGGCGGGCTTCAACGTCGTCTCGTTCAGCATGCGCAGCACGGTGCGGTGGGTGCGGTCGCGGGTCGAGCCGCCGGCTCCGTAGGTGACCGACACGAAGGTGGGGTCCAGGGGCTCCAGCCTGCGGATCGCCTGCCACAGGTTCTCCTCGGCCTCGGGCGTTTTCGGCGGCGAGAACTCGAAGGACACGCTGGGACGCGGCGTTCCGCCGACGCCGGCGCGGGCGACAGGACCGAGTGCGGTCTGCGAGGGCGTCATGCGGCGCTCCTTTGCGTTTGCCGCGCGCGTTCCGCGGTCCAGATCTTGACGGTGAGGCCCTCGCGGCGGGCCGGCGGAAGGGCGTGGCTGCGGACCTTGGCCAGGCCCGCGTCCTTCAGCCAACGCTCGATCTCGGCGTCGGCGAAACCCAGGCGGCGGTGCTGGTGCTGCTCGCGCAGGAACTCGAGCTTGTGCGGGGCGAAATCGACGATCAGCAGGCGTCCGCCCTGGTCGACCAGGCGCGAGGCCTCCTTCACCGCCGCGGCGGGATCGCCCAGGTAGTGCAGGACCTGATGCACGACCACCAGGTCGGCGCTGGCGCCCGGCAGGCGGGTGCCGAAGATATCGCCGTGGCGAAGCTCGCAGCGTTCCAGCCCGACGTCGGCCACATGGGCGCGGGCGATGTTCAGCATCTGCTGCGACAGGTCGAGGCCCAACGCCCCTTCGGCGCGCGGACCCAGCAGCGTCAGCATGCGCCCCGTGCCGGAGCCCAGGTCCACGAGCCTGCGGAACGGCCCGTCGCCGGCGGCGCGCAGGATGGCGTTCTCGACGTCGGCCTCGGAAACATAGAGCGAGCGGATCTCGTCCCAGCGCGCGGCGTTGCGGGCGAAGTATTCCCCGGCCTCGCTGGCGCGTTCCGCACGCACCCGCTGCAACCGCTCGATGTCGGCGGACAGCACAGGATCGGCCGGATCGATGCGGCTGAGGGTCTCGGCCACCAACTCCCTCGCCTCACCTGATGCCACGAGGCGGTAGAACACCCAGGCCCCGTCCGGGAAGCGCTCGACCAGGCCAGCTTCGGCCAGCAGCTTCAGATGGCGCGAGACGCGAGGCTGGCTCTGGTCCAGAACACGGCCGAGTTCCAGAACCGCCAGTTCTTCATGGGCCAGCAGCGCGAGGATGCGCAGGCGCGTGGGTTCCCCCACCGCACGCAGTACGTCCACCGCCTGATCCATCGTCAGCGCCATGTTCATATAAAGATATCTTTATGTCTTTATGTCAAGTCGTGAGCAGCGGCGCCGAACTTTATCGCGTCTCGACAGTTTCGCCCGCCAGCGAACGCGGGGGCAGAGCCGCGGGCGGGCGGTGCGCGTTTATCTGCAGACCTACTCCATGATCCAGAAGGTTTGCTCATGAGTGAACTGGTGCCGCACATGCCCGCGATCTTCGCCGGTCATGGCAGCCCGATGAATGCGCTGGGCGGCGCCTACGCCGCGGTGTGGCGGGCGTTGGGCGCAAGGCTGCCGAGACCCAAGGCGGTGCTGTGCATTTCGGCCCACTGGTTCGTCGACGAGACCGCGGTGACCGCCATGGAGCACCCGCGCACGATCCACGACTTCTATGGCTTCCCGAAGCCGCTCTACGACATGCGCTACCCAGCGCCCGGCGACGCCTGGCTGGCCGAGCGGGTCGCCGACATCCTGGACCCCGTGCCGGTGCGCCACGACCACGACTGGGGGCTGGACCACGGCGCCTGGTCGGTGCTGGCCCATCTGTTCCCCGCCGCCGACGTGCCGGTGGTGCAGCTTTCGATCGATCGCCGCCGCCCGGGTTCGTTCCACTACGAACTCGGGCGCAGGCTGGCTCCGCTGCGCGAAGAGGGCGTGCTGATCTTCGGCAGCGGCGATGTGGTGCACAACCTGTCGGCCGCCGGCCAGGGCATCCCCGACTACGACTGGGCGGTGCGCTTCAACACCCTGGTCAAGGACGCGGCGCTGGCCTTCGACCACGCGCCGTTGATCGAGCCGGCCGGCCCCGACGCGGATCTCGCGATCCCCACCCCCGAACACTACCTGCCGCTGCTTTATGTGCTTGGCGCGCAGGGTGAGGACGAGACGGTGACCTTCTTCAACGACGAGATCGCGCTCGCCGCCGTCAGCATGCTGGGCGTGAAGATCGGCTAGGCGAAAGCTGCAGTGGCGTTGCGCACGTCGAGCGCGGGCTGTCTTAAGCGGGCCGCGCTCAGGCCATCCCCTCGATGAGCGTGCGCGGGCTCGCATCGCCCAGTTCAGACCCGCCGTCGCAGGTCAGGATCGTGCCGTTGAAGTAGCTGGCTGACTCGCTGCACAGGAACACCGCGCTTTCGGCGATTTCGGAGATCTCGCCGAACCGGCGCAGCGGGATGCGCCGGGTCATCGCCTCGGCGGCCTCCGGCGTCGGCGTCAGGCGGGCCATGCCTTCGGTGCCGGCGATCGGGCCGGGCGAGATGCCGTTGACGCGGACGCCTTCCGGTCCCCACTCCATGGCCAGCACGCGAACCAGTTGGTTGACGCCGGCCTTGGCGGCGCAGGCGTGCGCCTGGAACGGCGCGCTCTCGGATCGTGGAGGCGGCGGACCGCACCACGCAATCTGGCGTTGACCGCCTGACCAGCGGTGATGGCGATCAGCGAGGCGCCAGGCTTGCGCAGCAGGTCGTAACTGCCGCGAAACACGTTGAAGGTGCCGTTCAGGTCGATGTCGACGACCGTGCGAAATGCGTTCGACGACAGCCCAGACGCCGGCGACAGGAAGTTGCCGGCGGCGCCCGAGACGACAATGTCGAGCGGCCCGAATGCTTCGGTCACCGAGACCATGGCGGCGCGCACCGCGTCGTAGTCGCGGACGTCGCACGAGAGCCCCATCGCCTTGTCCGCACCGCCGATCTGGGCGGCCGCCGCCGCGGCCTTCTCCGGATTGCGGCCGGCCACGGCGACGCGCGCGCCGAGTTCCCCCAGCCGCTTGGCGATGCCCAGGTTGATGCCGCTGGTGCCACCGGCGACGAATACGGTCTTGCCGTCGAACAGGGCGTCCTTGAAGGCGCTCATGCGTCAGTCCTCAAATTTGCAGGGAAGGGGCGGATCGGGATCAACCGGTAGGGCGTCGAGGCGTCAATCATCGTGCCGGCACCTTTTCCGCGGATCCGTTTCGCTAAAAAGGATCTCAACTTGCGCGGCCGCTTCGGTCAGGGGGTCTACGGAGCGGCGGACACGACACTGGATGAGCGCGCCCTCGATCAGCGCGATCGTCACGCGAGCAGTCTCCGCCGCCTGCGTTGGTTCGCACCCATGCTCGACCGCGGCATGCTCGAGAATCGCGGCCCACCGGCGGAATGCATCGGCGGCGGCCTCACGGATCTTGTCGTCGCGCGACGCCATCTCAAGGACGATTGTGGTGATCGGAGATCCGTCCGCATATGCCGACTGCCGCATCCAGTTTCCGACCATGGCGAGATACCGTGCGACGATCTCCTCTGGACGGGCTCCATCGGCGGCCAAGGCGGATAGCGTGCCGGCGACCTTCTCTGCAGCCAGTTCAATGGCCGCGAAGCCGATCTCGGCTTTACCGTTCGGGAAATAATAATAGAGCGAGCCCTTCGGCGCACCGCTCGCCGCGAGGATCTCATTGAGGCCGGTGGCCGCGTAGCCCTGCTGTCGAAAGAGGCGCACCGCCGCTTCCAGGATGGCTTGTCGATGTTTCGGCGCGTTCCCCATGCACTTCTCAATTGACACATATTATGGCGACCGGTCTATATGCAATCGCCTTCGAGCATTCACCGCATGCGCTTCCGGCGCGAGCAGTTCACCGAAATCTGGGGAAGGCCATGTCGTCTGAGAGGCTGTTTGGAAAAGGCGTGAGCGGTGATTCCGCTTCATCGTGGTCTGTGATTCAAGCTCGGGATGTGGACCGAGCAGAGCCGTGGCCGGATGGCCAAGATCGCGAAGAAGACCAAGCGATATCCATCT
>NZ_JAUXZW010000185.1 GCF_030693805.1 Phenylobacterium sp. | reverse complement strand
CTGTTGCGTTGATCTGACCGGCGCCGGATCAGGTTTCCGTTTCGTTCGCCTCCGAACTCAGCTAGCAATCCGCGGTGAACGCGCTTGCGCCAAGCCTCGATCTCGCGCCGGCCCTGGTGGTGCTGCCCGGGCCGCGCGCCGCCGTGGCCGACGCCGGCGAAGCGCGCGCCGTTCGTGCGCCTGAGGCGCGCGACCTGTTCGAGCAGGGTCCGGTGCTGGTCGCCCACGCGGCGATGACGGCCAAGCGCCTGGGCCTGCATGCGCCGCCTCGCGGACGGGGCCTGTTCGACGCTCTGGAACTGTTCGCCTTCGTCCGTCCGGCGCGGTTCTGCGCCCCGTCTGCGGCCGGCATCGCCCTGGCGCTGGGCATGCCCGAGCCGAAGGGCGCGGCGGCCCAGGCCGAATCGCTGCGCCGGGCCTGCGCCGTGCTGCTGGCCGATCTCGCCATCGCGCCCGAGCCCAGCCGCGAGGAGGCCCTCGCCGTGGCCGAGACCCTGGCGCGGGGCGGCTGGGCCTGGGGGCCGGCGGTGATCGGCGCGCTGCGCTCGGCCCCGGCCGGCAATGCTTTCCGCACCTCTGGCCTCGACGCCTGGTCGCGCATCCCCGAATGGGAAGACCAGGCGCCGCCCGGGGAGGCGGGATCAAAGCCCATCGCGCCGGAGGCCGCCGCCGCGCGTCTCAAGCTGCTGCTCGAGCGCGCCGGACTGGACGAGGCCCGTCCCTCGCAGGCCGAGTTCGCCGCCGAGACCGCCTTCGCCTTCCAGCCCCGCGACAGAGAGGGCGAACCCAGGATGATGTTGGCCGAAGCCGGCACTGGCGTCGGAAAGACCCTGGGTTATCTGGCCCCGGCTTCGCTGTGGGCCGAGGCGAATGGGCCGTCGGTGTGGGTGTCGACCTACACCCGCGCGCTGCAACGCCAGATCGAGCGCGAGAGCCACGCGATCTACCCCGACCCGTCGGAGCGGGCGCGCAAGGCGGTGGTGCGAAAAGGTCGCGAGAACTACCTGTGCCTGCTCAACTTCCAGGACGCGGTGAATACCGCCCAGCTGGGCGGCGGCGATCTCGTGGGCCTGGCGCTGACCTCGCGCTGGGTGCGCGCCAGCCGCGACGGCGACATGACCGGCGGGGACTTTCCGGCCTGGCTGCCGACCCTGTTTTCGATCGCGCCGATGAGCCAGGCGAGCGCCGCCAATCTGGTGGACCGGCGCGGCGAGTGCATCCACGCCGGCTGTCCTCACTACCGGGCCTGCTTTGTCGAGAAGGCGATCCGAGGCTCGCGCCGCGCCGACATCGTCATCGCCAACCACGCCCTGGTGCTGACCCAGGCGGCGTTCGACGGCGCGCGGGCGGCCCGCGGGGCCAGGGCGGATGTGGAGACCACCCAGCTCAAGCGCATCGTCTTCGACGAGGGCCACCACCTGTTCGACGCCGCCGACGCGGCCTTCGCCGCGGCCTTGTCCGGCGCGGAGGCGGCCGAGCTCCGTCGGTGGATCCGCGGGCCTGAGGGACGCGGGCGGCGGGGCAGGGGGCTGGAGGCGCGGCTGCTGGACGTGCTGGGCGAGCGCGAGGAGGCGCGCACCGCTCTGCTGGAGGTCGCCCGCGCCGCCGCCATCCTGCCGGGCGAGGGGTGGTCGGGCCGGATCGCGCCGCCGAACGGCGAGGTCAATCCGATCGGGCCGATCGAAACCTTCCTGGTCGCCCTGCTGGAACAGCTTCGCGCCCGCACCAGCCAGAAGGGCTTCGGCGCCCAGGAGGCCGGCATGGAGTGCGAGGCGCGGCCGGCGCTCGACCGGGTGCGCGAGACCGCGCGCTCGGCCTCGGCGGCGCTGGCCAAGGTCGAGGCGCCGCTGCTGGCGCTGGCCCGCCATCTCGAAGACGTTCTGGACGACGCGGCCGCGACCCTGCCCGGCGCCGAACGGGCGCGTATCGAAGGCGCCTTGCGCGGCCTCGACCGCAGGGCCCGCATGACCCTGCCGGCCTGGCGCTCGATGTTGCGGGCGATCGACGAGGACGTCGACGACGATCCGGATTTCGTCGACTGGTTCGACGCCACCTTCCTCTATGGCCGGGTGGTCGACGCCGCCTGCCGCCGCCACTGGGTGGACCCTACCGAACCGCTGACCAATGCGGTGATCCTCCCCGCCCACGGCGTCCTGGTGACCAGCGCCACCCTGGCCGACTCCGCGCTGGACGACCCGTTCGCCCTGGCCGAGATGCGCACGGGCGCGGCGCGCCTGCCGGAGCGGCCGCGCACGATCCGCGTCGCCTCGCCGTTCGACTATGCGTCCAACGCCCGCGCCCTGGTGGTCACCGACGTTGGGCGTGATGACCCAAGGCAGATCTCGGCGGCGATGCGCGAGCTGTTCCTCGCGTCCGGCGGCGGCGGGCTGGGCCTGTTCACCGCCATCCGGCGACTGCGCGACGTCCATGAGAGGATCGCCGCGCCCTTGGCCGACAAGGGCCTGGCGCTCTACGCCCAGCACGTGGACCCGCTGGAGGTCGGTGCGCTGGTGGACATCTTCCGCACCGAGGAGGACGCCTGCCTGTTGGGCACCGACGCGGTGCGCGACGGGGTCGACGTGCCGGGCCGCTCCCTGCGCCTGCTGGTGTTCGACCGCGTGCCGTGGCCCAGACCGAACATCCTGCACAAGGCGCGGCGCACGCGCTTCGGCGGCAAGGGCTACGACGACTCGGTCGCCAGAGGGCGCATCTCGCAGGCGTTCGGCCGGCTGATCCGCAGGGCCGACGACCGCGGCGTCTTCGTGATGCTGGACGCCGCCGCGCCGACGCGGCTGTTCTCAGGCCTGCCGCCGGGCGTCGCGGTCGAGCGCCTGACCCTGGTCGAGGCGATCGAGGCGGTGGAAGGTTTCCTCAAACCCGCAGACTGACTTCCGCCCCCCTTGGGGACGAGAAGGGACCGGAGAGGCCTGGGTCAGTCGGCCGCTTCGCCGAGCGCCTTCGCAAGGGCGTCCAGGATCCTGGTCCAGCCCTCGGCGGTCTGGGTTTCGTAATCTGGCAGCACGCCTTCGTGGGTGAGCGCCAGGTTGCAACCGGCGCCGGCTGGCGTGATCTCGAAGCTCACCGTGGTGTAAGCCTCGGAGAATTCAGGGACTGCGAAGGTGAAAGACAGCCGCCGGGGCCGCTCGATCACCAGGTACTCGCCGATGTGCTCGATATCGCCCTGCTCGGGCCGATGCTCGATGAAGGTGAAGCGCCCGCCGACCTTGGGGTCGATCTCGACGGTGATCATCGTCCCCGTCGGCGTGGCGAACAGAAAGCGCCCGGCCAGCGCTGGGTCCAGCCACGCGTCGAACACGCGCTCCGGCGAAGCTTCGAAACGGCAGATGACTTGGACGGTTGCGGGATCGCTCATGGGTATCGTCCTTTCGGCTGTCTGCGATGCTGTGGGGCCCACACTTGCGCGTCAACGGGCGCCTGTTTGCGAAGCGGCACGGCGCGCGCTAGTCACCGAGGATGAAGAGCCTTGGCTTGATCGGGTTCGGGCAGTTCGGGCAGTTGGCCGCGGGCATCCTGAAGGACCACTTCGACGTGCTGGTTGCGGACCCCGCGCCGGACGCCGCGGCGCGCGCCAAGGCGATCGGCGTCGGCTTCGGCGCACCCGAGGACGCGGCGTCTCGCGAGGTGGTGATCGTCGCCGTGCCGGTGCCGGTGATGCGCGGGGTCTTCCAGGCGATCAGCGCCCATATCGCACCCGGCGCCCTGGTGATCGACGTGGGCTCGGTGAAGATGCTGCCGACCCAGTGGATGCTCGAACTGCTCCCCGCTCACTGCGATCTGGTGGCGACCCACCCGCTGTTCGGGCCGCAGAGCGCCAAGGCGGGACTGTCCGGCCTGCGCCTCGTGGTCTGCCCGATCCGCGGCGAGCGGCACGAGAAGGTGGTTGCGTTCGGCCGTTCGCTCGGCCTGACCGTGACGCTCACCAGCCCTGAGGAGCACGATCGGGAGATGGCCTACGTCCAGGCCCTGACCCACCTGATCGGCCGTTCATTGGTCAACCTGGGCATCCCGGACGAGCAACTTAAGACCGTGTCCTATCAGCACCTTCTGGAGCTTTGCTCGCTGATCGGGGCCGATACGTTCGAGCTGTTTACCGCCATCCAGACGCAGAACCCGTTCGCCGCCGAGGTGGTCGAGGCCTTCGTCGACCAGGCGCGCAGCCTGCTCGATCAGGTGAGGGTGAATCCGCCGCCCACGTGAGCGTGCGGGTCGCTCAGACGTCGAACGGCGTGGGCGCGGCGCCGATCACGCCCGACATGCCGCCGGGCGCGCGCGCGAGCCGCGCGTCGTCCGCCTGGTAGAAGCCCGCCAGGTTGAACAGCTTCAGCCCACCTGCCACCGCGATGCAGGTCGCCGCCACGCCGTCACGGCCCAGAGCCTCTTCGATGGCGCCTGCACCGCCAGCCGCGTCTGTGACCCAGAAGGTCATGTCCGATCCCGTGGGCTCCACCTCGACCTCGGCGACGGCGAGCGCGCCCATCGGACCTTGCGAGGCGAGGCAGGGGAGGGCTGCGAACACCTTGACCCGCGGCTGGGCCAGCAGGCGGCCCCACCAGGCGGTGTCGGCGTTCAGCGCCAGCACGCCGACGCCGCCCTGCGACAGCGCCGCGGCCAGCGCTTCCTCTGGCCGGGTCGCGAGTTTAAGCCCCGGCGCGCCGCCGAAGCGGGCGCGGGCGAGTTCGACGGTGCGGGTGGCGTCCGCGCCGCCCCAGACGCTGAGGTTGAAGGGGCCCTGCAGGGCCAGGCTCTCGGCCATCATCTCGCGCCAGATGCGGATCACCAGCCCGGGCGTCGCGCCCTGGCTCAGCATCGACAGCATGCGGCGGATGATCTCGGTTTCGCGCGCCGGGCGCAGGCCGAATTTTCCCGCGTCGCCCGCCGCCGCCTTGGCCGCCACGACCACGTGCGCCAGGCCCGCGCGCTCGTCGACGAGGCGCAGCACCGCGGCGTCGATCGCGTCGATGCGCGTGCGCACCGCATCCAGCGACGGAGCGGCGGTGGTCTTGGGATCGGCCTCGGCCATATCGCCCCCGCGAAAACGAAGGATCGCGACCTAAGTCATTGCGGCTGCGGGCGCAATAGCGCGCGGGCGCCTCAGTAGACCCGTGGCGCGGGGCCGATCGCCACAGGCCCGAGCGTTGCGCGGCCGGCCTCGAAGGTGATCGCCGCCGCGGCTGCGTCGGCCCCGCCTTGCCGCGCGGCGAGCACGGCCGC